>NZ_JBHSFK010000016.1:0-234783 GCF_042653945.1 Streptomyces vulcanius
CGCCTCCGCTCCGACACCCGCCTCCGCTCCGACACCCGCCTCCGCTCCGACACCCGCCTCCGCTCCGACACCCGCCTCCGCTCCGACACCCGCCTCCGCTCCGACACCCGCCTCCGCTCCGACACCCGCCTCCGCTCCGACACCCACCCCCGCTCCGGCAGCCGTACCGGTTCCCGATGCCCGGGCCGCGGCCGTTGCGCGGCCGGGCGAGTCCGGCGCCGAGGTTCTGGCCTCGACGGATGCCGACGGACCGGTCGCCGGGGGCGACATCCGGAGTGAGACCGGTGCCGGTGCGGGCCGGCCTCTGCTGGCCGCCGCGGGGATCGTCGGCGCACTGCTGATCGCCGTACCGTTCCTGGTGGCGGCGCTCGGCGACGACTC
Source organism: Streptomyces vulcanius (assembly GCF_042653945.1). Classification (NCBI taxonomy): domain Bacteria; kingdom Bacillati; phylum Actinomycetota; class Actinomycetes; order Kitasatosporales; family Streptomycetaceae; genus Streptomyces; species Streptomyces vulcanius. The sequence continues at coordinate 382 of NZ_JBHSFK010000016.1, forward strand.
GGACCGCTCCGCCAAGGCGTCGGGGACGGCGGCCGAGGCCACGCCGTTCGAAGCCGAGCCGACCGGCGCGTACACGGCCCTCTCGCCGTCCGCCGAGCCGTCCCCGAAGGGGTCCGCCGCCTCGGCCGGGGTCAAGCCCGCGGGCGACGCGGCCTCCCCGTCGGCGAGTCCCCGGCGGAGCCCGGAGAAGAGCACGACCACCAGGAACACGTCGAGCCCGTCGAGCACGTCCCATTCCTCGGACACCTCGAATTCCTCGAACTCGAACTCGAACTCGAACTCGGGTACGGGCACGGGCGGTTCCGGCAGCGGGACGACGTCCACCCACACCGTCAACGTGGCCCTGGGCCGCCCGGTGTCGGTGGACAGCTATGTCCAGGAGTACGTCGGCTCCCGCATCACCGACGGCGACCGGCAGAGCTACTGGGAGAGCGCCTACGGCAACGACGCGTTCCCGCACACCGTCCGCGTGGACCTCGGCGCCGAGCGCTCGGTGAACCGGGTGGTGCTGAAGCTGCCGCAGGTCGCCGACTGGAACTCGAGGGTGCAGACCCTGTCCGTGCGCGGCGCGCACGCAGGCTCCGGCACGTTCGTGCTCGCCGGGTCGGCCGGCCACACCTTCGACGTCAGCACCGGCAACACGGTGACGATCCGGTTCCCGGCCACGTCCACCCGCTACGTCGAGATCCGCTTCACGGCCAACGCCGGCTGGCCGGCCGCCCAGCTCTCCGAACTCGCCGCCTACTGAACGCGCCCATAGGCGCGGTCAGTTCGGCGGACCGGAGAATCGCGCCGCGAGGTCGCGGTGCCGGTCCGCGGCCTGCTTCGCCTGGTCCGCGCCGACGGTCGAGCCCGGCATGCCGCCCAGCCGCTCGACCTGCTCCGCGAAGCGCAGGTGTTCGCGCGCCGCGTGCTCGCGGCAGGCGAGGCAGGTGACCCGGTCCGGACGTGGCGAGGTCATCGCGTACGGCACTCGCATCCCGCATCCCGTGCCGACGACGCTGGGCAGGTCACCGGCCAGGCCGAAGGTCGCTGCCAGCATGCCCCGGACGACGGCCTCGCCGCGGACCACCTTCACCTCGACGTGGATGTGCGGATCACTCCCGCTCTCCTGGCCCCCGGCCCCGCTCATGACGCGTCGTCATACCCCTCCGCCGCGACCGCGACGCGGCGCAGCATGTCGGACAGGGCCCGGCGCTCGTCCTTCGAGAGGACACCGAGGATGCGGTACTCCTCGTGCCCGACCACGTCCATCGCGCTCAGCCAGGTCGAGCGGCCGGTGTCGGTCAGTTCCACGTCGACGCGGCGGCGGTCCGTCGTCGACGGCGTACGGCGGACGAAACCGCGGCGTTCCAGGGCGTCGAGCCGGCCGGTGACCGAGGCCGGCGCGAGGTCGAGGTCGGCGGCGAGTTCGGACGGCGTGGCACGCCCGGCGCGGGCGGCGAGCCGGTGCAGGGTGTCGAACTCGTGGCGTTCCAGGCTGTAGTCGGCCAGCGAGATCTCGCGGATCCTGCGCAGATGCCAGGTGATCTTCTTGATGCGGGTCACCGCGCCCTCGATGTCCGGATCGAGGTCGGGCAGCACCGTCAGCCAGCGGGTGACGTGCTCATCCGTCCAGTCCTGCCGGCCGGGCTCCGTGTGCTTCCCGTGCTCCATGGCGGCCACTGTACGTCCTGCCTCTTCACCCTCGGATACTTCGGCACCATATATTTCGTTGACGAAACTTCGGTACCGAAATAGATTCGCGGGCATGCCGTCACCTCCCCTCCGGCGCAACCGCGCCTTCCGGCTGCTCTTCCTGGGCCGGACGCTCTCCCTCGCCGGCGACGCCGTCGTACCCGCCGCCCTCTCCCTCGCCGTGCTCCGGGCCACCGGCTCCACGTCCGCGCTCGCGCTGGTCCTCGGCTGCGCGATGGTTCCCCGGCTTCTGCTGCTCCCCCTCGGCGGAGTCGTCGGGGACCGGTTCGACGCCCGGAGGGTGGCCCTCACCACCGATCTCGTACGCTGCGTCACACAGCTCTATGTAGGCCTTCAACTCCTGGGCAGCGCACCCGGGTTGTGGCAGATCGCCGTCGCGGAGGCGGTCGGCGGGGCCGCCTCGGCGTTCGCCATGCCGACCCTGCCGCGGCTGATCACCGGCTCGGTGCCCGGCGACGACCGCCAGGCCGCCAACGCGGCGCTCGGCGTGGTCGGCAGCGCCACCCGGCTCGGCGGCCCGGCGCTGGCCGGCGTCCTGATCCTCACGGTGGGGCCCGGCTGGGCGTTCGTCCTGGACGCCGTGTCCTTCGCGGTCAGCGCGGCACTGCTCGCCGTCCTCCGTATCGCCCATGTCCCGGGGGAACGCCACTCCCTGCGCGTCGATCTCGTGGAGGGCTGGCAGGAGGTCCGCAGCCGCGACTGGTACTGGTCGAGCCTCCTCGCCCACGCCACCTGGAACTTCGCGGCGGCCGTGCTGATGACCCTCGGACCCGCCCTGGCCGTACGGCAGTTGGGCGGCGAACGGACCTGGGTGGCGATCCTCCAGGCCGGCGCCGTAGGACTGCTGCTCGGCTCGCTGCTCGCCGGGCGCGCCCGCCCCCGCCGCCCGATCCTGCTGGCCAACCTCGGCCTGGCGACGTACGCGCTGCCGCTCGCCCTCTTCGCGGCCGGCGCCCCGGCCGTCGCCGTCATCGCCGCCTACGGCCTCGCCCTGGCCGGACTCGGCTTCCTCAACCCCGTCTGGGAGACCGCCGTCCAAGCCGCGATCCCGGCCGATCTCCTGGCCCGGGTCACCTCGTACGACTGGCTGCTGTCGATGGGCGCCATGCCCCTCGGCTACGTCCTGGCTCCGCTCGCGGCGGACGCCTGGGGGCCGCAGGCACCGCTGTGGGCCGCGGCGATCGCCGTGGGACTGGCCTGCGCGGGAACCGCGGCCGTACCGGGCGTCCGCCGCTTCACGGCGCCCGCGGACACGGCCCACCACACGGCGCCCGGGCAGGTGGAGGTGAAGTAGGAGTCCCGTCAGTCGCGGGTCAGATCCAGCAGCACCTTCGACGCGAGGGCGCGGTCGTGGGCGATGTCGAAGGCCGCCCTCGCCTCGGCGAGCGGGTAGGCGTGGGTCACGACCGCGTCGACCGGCAGCGGACCGGCGAGGAGCTCGATCGCCTCGTCGAACTCGGTGTCGAACCGGAAGGCGCCGCGCAGCTCCAACTCGCGGGTGACGGCGATGTTCCCGAGCAGCGGGACCTCACCGGGCGGCAGCAGGCCCAGCTGGACGACCGTACCGCCGCGCCGCGTCCGCTCCACACAGGTGCGCAGCCCCGCGGGCGCCCCGGACGCCTCCACCGCGATGTCGTACGACGCCGTCCGGGCCGCCGGGTCCGGGCTGTCCGCGCGGACCGTACCGGTGGCGCCGCAGGCCCGCGCGATCCGCAGCGGGGCGTCCAGAAGATCGCTCACCACGATCTCGGCGGCGCCCCGGTGGTGCAGTACGGCGGTGACCAGACAGCCGATCGGACCCGCGCCGGTGACCAGGACCCGTCGGCCGCGTACGTCTCCGGCCCGGCGCACCGCGTGCAGCGCCACGGACAGCGGCTCGGCCAGCACCGCGCGCCGCAGGTCGAGTTCCGGCGGCAGCGCCCGGATCTGCGCCTCCGGCACCGTGACGTGCTGGGCGAAGCCGCCCTGCACATGAGGGGTGCGGGCGGCGCTGCCCAGGTAGCGGGTGCCGGCACACACGTTGCGGCGGCCGGCGCCGCACTCGGCGCACTGGTCGCACGGGGTGGCCGGGTGCACGGCCACCGGGGTGCCCACCGCGGGCCCCTCGGCGCCCGGGCCGAGGGCGGCGACCCGGCCCACGATCTCGTGGCCCAGCACCATCGGCTCCCGCACGGTGAAGTCGCCGACGCGGCCGTGCCGGTAGTAGTGCAGGTCGGAACCGCAGATGCCGCCGTAGGCGACGGTGACGGCCGTCTCCCCGGGGCCGGGCGCGGACGGCGTGAACTCCTCGACGCGGAGGTCTCCCGCCTTGTGGATGACGCAGGCACGCATGGTGGGCCTTCCTTCCGGACCAGGGGATCAGAGGACTGAACTCATGCCGCCGTCGACGTACAGAACCTGCCCGTTGACGAAGTCGGAGGCGGGGGAGGCGAGGAAGACCAGGGCGCCCACCAGGTCCTGGACCTGCCCCCAGCGGCCGGCGGGCGTACGCCCCCGGACCCAGGCACTGAACTCGTCGTCCGCCACCAGGGCCGAGGTCAGTTCCGTGTCGAAGTAGCCCGGTCCGATGCCGTTGACCTGGATGCCCAGGGGGCCGAGGTCCGCGCACATGCCCTTGGTGAGCATCTTCAGACCGCCCTTGGTGGCCGCGTACGGCGCGATGCCGGGCCGGACCACCTCGCTCTGCAGCGAGCAGATGTTCACGATCTTGCCGTGGCCGCGTGCCGCCATGTGCCGCGCGACCTCCTGGCCGACGAGGAAGGCGCTGGTGAGGTTGGTCTCCAGCAGCCGGTGCCAGTCCTGGTGGGTGAACTCCAGCAGCGGGGCCCGGTGTTGGGCCCCCGTGTTGTTCACCAGGATCGACAGCGGGCCGGTGTCGGCCTCGACGCGGGCGACCCCCTCGGCGACTGCCGCCGGATCCGTCACGTCGAACGCGACGGTGCGCACCCGGTCGCCGTGCTCGACGGCGAGTTCGGCGCGGGTCCTCTCCAGCGCGGCGGCGTCGCGGCCGTTGAGGACCACCGTGCAGCCGGCCTCCAGCAGACCCGTGGCGAGCGCCCTGCCGATGCCCCGGCTGGAGCCGGTCACCAGGGCGTTCCGGCCCGTGATGTCGAACGCGGGGTGGCTCATGCGTCCACCCCGTGGAAGACGGCCGCCGTGCCGGGCAGGGGGGTGCGGGCGGGGTGGCCGGCGAGGACGTCGAGAATGTTGTCGACGGCCAGGTCGACCATCGCGGCGCGGGTGCTGTCCGTCGCCGATCCGATGTGCGGGAGCGTGACGACGTACGGCTCGTCGACCAGCGGGGAGAGCTCCGCGCCCATCGGCTCCCGCTCGTACACGTCGAGGCCGGCCGAGTGCACCACGCCCGCCCGGACCGCCCCCAGCAGCGCCTCCTCGTCCACGACTCCGCCGCGCGAGGTACTGACCAGGGTCGCCGTCGGCTTCATCGCGGCGAGTTCACGACGGGAGATCAGATGCCGGGTCTCCGCCGTGAGCGGCACATGCAGCGAGACCACGTCCGCCTCGGCCAGCAGCGTCTCCAGGCTCACCGAGGTGGAGAGGGAGTCGTCGGCCGCCGCGTACGGGTCGTGGTGGACCACCCGCATCCCGAAGCCCTGTGCGCGACGGGCCACCGCGCGGCCGATCTGCCCGTAGCCGACCAGGCCGAGGGTCGCTCCGTGGACGTCGAGGCCCAGGTAGTCGTGCATCCGGAAGACGTCCCAGCCACCCCGCTCCAGGCTCGCGGCGGCGGCGCCGAGTCGGCGGCGGGCCGCGAGGATCAGCGCGAAGGTGAGGTCGGCGGTGGTCTCCGCCAGGACCCCCGGGGTGTGGGTGACGACGATGCCGCGCTCGGCGGCCGCCGCCCGGTCCACGTTGTCGAAGCCCATGCTCGCCAGCGCGATCACCCGCAGGGACGGCCCCGCGGCGGCCATCAGCGCTGCGTCCACCGGGTCGCTGCCGAGGGCGAGGAGGCCGGCGCTCCCGGGCGCGAGCGCGGCGAGGTCGTCCGGACCGGGCTTGGCGGCGCCCGGCCAGGACACCACATCCGTCCCCTCTGCCAGCCGGCTCAGCCCGGAACCGGGCAGTTCCTTCCGGGTGGTGAGCACGCGTATCGCCATGTGTGACTCCGATCCGGGCGGGTGGTTTCGGCACACGCTAGCCAGCCTGATTCACCGCGACAAAGAGCAATTCACTGTGACCCCATCGCCGATTCCTATTCGTCGGATGCGTCGGATGCGTCGGTGTCTTCGTGGTACTCCCGCACCAGTTCCAGGAAAAGATCGTGCACCGCCAGCGCCGGTTCGGACAGCGGCTGATTGTCGGACGTGGCCAGGGAGAGCTTGACCCGGATCACCGGATCGACGATACGCCGCACGCTCAGCGAACGGACGTCGAGGATCGCGCGGGCCGCGGACCGGGGCAGCACGGTCGAACCCAGGCCCGCCTCCACGGCGTTCACCAGCGTCAGGGCCGACTCGACCTCCCCGACCACGTTCGGTTCGAGCGGCACCTGCTGGAAGGCGGCCTCCACCACCTGCCGGATGGTGTGGATCCGGCTCGGCAGCAGCAGCGGGACCCGCTCCAGTTCCCGCAGGCTCACCTCCGCCTCCCGGCTGCCCGCTCCCCGATCAGGAACAGCTCCTCCGTGCGCAGATGCTCGAACTGCACCCCACGCAACGGACCCGATAGCGCTCGCGCACGCTCCTCAGCAGGGGCAGCGCGAGCGCGGCGCCCAGACTGTACGGGGCCAGCCCCACCGAGACGCCGCCCGAGACCTTGCCCGCCGCTCCGGACACGCGGTCGCCGACCTCTGCAACCTCGGACCGCTCCTGGCCGCGAAGGGCGTCGTCGTGCAGGAGTGACGGAGGAGTAGGACCGGTGCGGGCTACTCGCCCTTCGGCGCCGCCTGCTGTACCACCTCGAAGGACCAGAGAGTGGAGGCCGAGGCCGCGGGCTGGGGGCGCTCGCCCTCCCCGCCGCCCCGGTGCGCCGCCCGCATCGGGCCCTCGAGCCAGGCCTGGAAGGACTCCTCGTCACGCCACCGGGTGTAGACGAGATAGGTGTCGGTGCCCTCGACCGGGCGGAGCAGCTCGAACCACTCGAAGCCGTCCGAGTTCTCCACGGCGTGGGCCCGCGCGGCGAACCGCTTCTCGAGGGTCTCCCGCTGCTCGGCCGGCACGGTCAGTACGTTGATTTTTACTACGCTAGGCACATGACACCTCTCGTCAAACGGGGCCCCGACTGGACCCCTAATCTGGACCATGTGCGCGCAGTGTCCTACATCCGACAGTCAAGGAAGCGTGAGGACGACTCCGCGTCGTCCCCCGAAGCACAGCGGACCAAGTGCGAGGCGCTGATCACGGCCAAAGGCTGGGACAACGCGGGCCACTTCGCCGACGTCGGTAAATCCGGCTGGGACCCCAAGGTCGTCCGGCCTTAGTTCGAGGAGATGATGTCCGCCGTTCGCGCCGGGCACGTAGACGCAGTGGTCGTGTTCTCGCTGTCCCGCCTCACTCGACAGGGTGCTCTTGAGGCCATGCTGATCAACGAGGAGTTGGCCAAACACGGCGTGCTGCTCGTCAGCGTGGAAGAGCCCTACCTGGACACGTCCACCCCCATGGGTGTCGCGATCTTCGGCCTTATCGCTGCGCTGGCTCAGCAAGAGTCCGACATGAAGTCGGCGTACATCACGGCGACGAAAGAGACCCTGCGCGCTGCGGGCTCCCACGTGTCTGGCATGGCCCCGTACGGCTTCCAGTCGACGCGTGAGCCGCGCGGGGAACTGGTGGTGGTCAAGCTGGTCCCAGATCCCGCTGAGGGCCCCCACGTACGCGAGATGGTGTCTTGGGCGCTCGGTGGTATGGCGGCATCGGCCATCGCCCGGAAGCTGAATGGCGAAGGCGTGCCGACCAAAGCAGCGGTTATGACAGCGCGTGTGACCGCCCGGCGGAACAGGGGCGTAAGCAAGCCGCTGGAGCGTACGGTGTGGGTGTCTTCCACCGTGCTGCGCATCCTGCGTGATCCCCGCCTAGCTGGCTATGCGGCTGAGCGCCAGGGAACCAAGCGCGCCGTCCTACGCGACGACTCGGGAGCCCCGCTGATGGCGCATGAAGGGATCGTTCCCGCCGATGACTGGTGGCGCCTTCAAGACGTGCTCGACGGCCGCACACCCCACGTGGTTCGCCAGGGTGGGCGGTCGGTGTCATCGCTGCTAGGAGGCGCCGGAATGCTCTTCTGCGGCGTCTGCGGTAGCTCCATGGTCACGGACAAGCGCAACGGCAAGCAGCTCTACCGGTGCAACCGTGCCCAGTCCGGCGCGGTGCAGGGGCATGGCGGGCTGGCCATCAACATGGATGCTGCCGATGACGTGGTGGCCCGTACGGTGTGGTCCCGCCTGACTGCGCCAGACCCCGAGGTCCCGGAAGATCTGGAATGGCTTGCCGAGGCGGCGCGCCGGTTTGCAGCGCAGGCGGACACCAGCGAGCGCCAGGCCGAACTAGTTGCCGCACGCGCCGAGTTGGAGCATGTACGGGAGGCGCTTCGCACGCTGTACACCGACCGGCAGGCAGGGTTGTACGCCGGGTCGGTGGGCGACCAGATGTTCCGGGAATCCGTGGAACGACTGACAGCGCATGAGGCACGTACGACCGGACGCGTGGAAGAGCTGGGAACCGCTGAGGCCGGCACGGTGGCTATCCCGTCAGAGTGGACTGCGCCGTCGTACTTTCTGGGGATCGGCCGGAAGGCTTCAGGGTGGTGGCGACATATTGCGCTCATCCAGTTCACCAGCGCGCTGAGCTCTGGGGTGTCGAGGCAGGGTCTTTGCGTGTAGTCGATTCGTCCGGTTGGTCAGGTGATTCCGCGGGCTGTCAGGATCGCGTCCCGCGAAGTGGTGTACCGATGTGGAGTTCTCGATTCCACAGGTCACACGCGCCAGCAGGGCCGACGTCCGGGCAGGGGCCGCTCCCGCGGCCGGGAACAGCATCGACACCGCTCCAGGAGCCTTGCCGGTCCATGCTGCGGAGGCGGTCACCGGAGCGAGGCGGTTCGGATTCCTGCACCACTTCGCGGGACGCCACCGCTGTCAGGGGCCGTTGTGGGTCGCAGGCGGTGTAGCGGCCGGCTACGAGCCGGACCATCTGGTCGGTTCACGGGCCGCTCAAGCAGTGCCCTTCTTGATCACCTGTCCGGTGGCGGTCACGGGTCAGGAGTCGGGGGTGCTGTCCTGCTGCGCCGCTTCCTGGAAATTGGCGACGGCGGCGCCGTACGTCTTCGCCCAGTCGGTCAGGGCGGCGATGGGTTCGGTGAGGGTCTGGCCGAGGTCGGTGAGGCTGTATTCAACCCGTGGGGGTGCCTCGGCATAGGCACGGCGTTCGACCAGGCCGTAGCTCTGAAGTTTGCGCAGTGTCTGGGTGAGTACCTTGCGGGAGATGCCACCGACGAGGTCGACGAGTTCACCGTGCCGGCGGGGCCTGCGACTCAGGGCGAACAGAACGACGACGGCCCATTTGTTGGTGATGATGTCGATGGCGAGCCGGGCGGGGCAGTCGGCGAGGAACACGCTTCCGGCTGAGTCGTGCATGGCCGAAGGTTACCAGGAGGTACCTATCGGCTCACTAGCGTCTTCCTGCATGAGTACGTCGCACACGAAAACCTATGTTCTTGTCCATGGTGCCTGGCACAGCGGGCGCGTCTGGGACCGGGTGGTTCCCTTGCTGACCCGGGCCGGGCATCAGGTGGTCGCCCCTTCGCTGACCGGCCACGGCGAGAAGGAACACCTGCTCACTCCCGATGTCGACCTGGACACCCACGTCGCCGACGTCGTCGCTCTCCTCAGCGAGTGGGATCTCACCAACGTGGTGTTGGTCGGGCACAGTTACGCCGGGATGGTCATATCGGGCGTGGCCGGAGAGGTCCCGGAGCGGATCGCGCATCTGGTGTACGTCGACGCGATGGTCCCGGTTGACGGTGAGAGCGCGCTGGACGTCATACCGGAGAAGACCCAGCGACTGATCGACGCGGCCGCCGCCTCCGACGCCCCCTGGCGTATCCCGCCCGTGCCGGAAATGCCCGCGCCCATGGGGCTGTTCGGGGTGACCGACCCGGCGGACACGGCGTGGCTGCGCACGATGCTGTCGGACGAGTCGGTGCGCTGCTTCTTGCAACCTGTCCGGCTGGACAACCCGGCCGTGGATGCGATTTCCCGGACGCACATCCACTGTGTCGGCAGCGCACCAGGAGACGTCACGCGCCGCCCAGTTCCGGCGGTGCAGCCCAACGGCGCTGCGTCGCAGGTGCGGGAGCTGCGGAGCGGCCATGACTGCATGGTCACCGTGCCGGACGCACTCACCGACCTGCTGTTGAAGGCCGGCTGACCGGTTGCCGGTTGCCTGGCGACGGCAGGTCTCCGCCGTTCAAAGCTCAAGAAAGGCCAGTACCTCGTTCACCGTGGCCCTGGGGTATTCGAATGGTGCGAAACTGTAGTTCTGCCTGTGCATGCACCGGGCAGTCGGGCTCCGGTGGCCGCGGGGAGCGTCCAGATGCTTTGCGTGTTCGCAGTTTGAGCTGGGCCGGGCGGTGATGGCCACCGGTGTCCGGTGCGGGTGGGCCAGGATGCGGATGCACGCACAGCCTCGGTGATCACGTAGGTGTCAAATCCGCATGACCACAACCGAGACCGTGCCTGCATCCCCATCTTCTCCCATGCCTGATGGGCTGGAGCAACTGGCCCGTACTACATCACCGCAGCCACTGCCCGACGCTGTCTGTCTGGCCCGGTTTCTTTCCGGTCTGCCGGATCCGCGCGGCCGCCGTGGCCGACGTTTCCCGCTGGTGGCGATCGTGGCGGCGGCCTCGGCGAGCGTACTGGCGGGTGCGAGATCCTCGACCGCGATCGCCGAGTGGATCGCGGATGCGCCCCGCTGGGTCCTTCTGGCCCTCGGCTTCGCCGTCGATCCGTTCAGCAGGGCGGTTACGGTGCCGCATCCCACCACGGTGATGCGGCTGCTCAAGCATCTCGACGGCGACGCCTTGGACGCCGTGATCTGTGCGTTCTTACAGGCCAGAAGCGCCCCGGGACACCGACGGGCGGTGGCGGTCGATGGCAAGGTGCTGCGTGGATCGCGGCGAGCGGGCGGGAAGGCGGTGTGGCTGCCGGCCGCGATGGACCACGCCGGCACCGTCCTCGGACAGCGGCAGATCGATGACAAGAGCAACGAGACCCTGACGACGAAGCACACTGGAACCTTTATCGGCTGCCAGCGAGTGAGCACCAACGCGCAGGATGCGCAGCTTCAGGCGGACGCTCTCGCTGAGGCGGGATGCGCCCGCATTTTCGAGGACAAGGCGTCAGGGTCTGGATCAAAGCGGGTCGAGTGGGTGCGCGCGGGCGGTTCCGCGTGGACCGGTGCCTCGGGGGTCGCCGACGTGGACACCGGGCGCCCACCAGCGGCATCGGGGACTACCTGCGCGGCGCGTTCCCCTCCCTCGCGCAGAACTCCACGGCGAGCATCGACGAGGGCCGTTTCCGCTCCGTCCCCGCGAAGGAACGCCGTCGAGCGCTCGATCAAATCCGCGGCCTCGGCCGAGCAGGGCTGGTGGGACGGGATCCTGCCGGACTGGTGGCTGCTGGTCGAATGGCCCGAAGACGCCGAGGCACCCACCGAGTACTGGCTGTCCAGCCTGCCGGCCGACGCTCCGGTCGCCGACCTGGTCCGGCTGGCCAGAGTCCGCTGGCGCATCGAGCACGACTACCGCGAACTCGAGCACGGCCTGGGCCTGGACCACTTCGAAGGCCGGTCTTGGCCCGGCTGGCACCACCACGTCACCCTGGTGACCGCCGCCCACGCCTTCCTCACCGAACAGAGCCTGTCCCCAAAAGCCCCCGGACCGGTCTCACCTTCGACCAAGTCCTCGACACCCTCCAGAACACCCTGAGGTGCTGGACAGGCATCTGCACCACCTGTCACCAGCGCGCGGCCACCCCCGCCGAGGCCGCGCAGGCCGGCGACCCGGTGGTGGCGACCGTTCCGCTGAACACCTGCGCGTGCAGACCGCCGCGGCAGCGTGGGGCCGGCGCGGAGCCCGCGTCAACGCCGCCAGCCCCGGCGTGATCATCACCCCGCTGGCCCTCGATGAACTCTCGGGCCCGCGCCGCGAGTGGTTCGAGACGGTGCGCGAGGTTTCGGCCGCCAAGCGCTTCGGCACCTCCGAGGAGGTCGCCGCGGCCGCCGCCTTCCTGCTCGGCCGCGAGGCCGGCTTCATCACCGGAGCCGACCTCCTGATGGACGGCGGCGTGACCGCGGCGCTGCGCGCCGGTGAGCTGACCACGCCGTAACGAGCCGAGAGCCACGGCCGTGAATCCGGCCTGGTCCGGGCTCGCAGCCCGGACCAGGCCGGACGGCTGGTCCTCACCGCTGACACCCCGGGCCCTGCGGGCGGTGCACGGCTGTCTGCGCGGTAGCGGCGTGCTTCATAGCGTCACCATCAGCCACATAGGCGCCATCGCGCCCATAGAGCCTGTCAGGCCAATTTCGCCACGGCCAGCACGTAGCTCACCCCAGCCCCCTCCAGCATCCGGCGAAATCCCCATTCCTGGCCGTAGGCGGAATCTGTGGTCACCCAGCCGATGCGCAGGTCAGAAGCGAGCGCGCGCAGCGCCTGGCGCCGGGCGAGTTCGCCCTCGGTCGCGAACGTGCAGTCCTCGGGGATCCCGGCCGCACAGCAGCGGTCCGGGTCACCGGTCCGCATCAGCTGGGCAAAGCCCGTCGGCAACCGTCCCAACTGCATCTTGGCCCCTCGGTCCATCGCCAGGACAAGGGGTGCCAGTTCACCGAGGCCCGTTTGCCGGAGCAGTCCCTGCCTGCCACGGACGCCCCCTGAGCGGGAACGACTCCCGGCCGGGGACCGAGCGGCGCAGAGGCGCAGAAAGGCTAAGGTGAGGCTGTGAGCTGGTTTGTATGTCTTTGTTCGGTCCATGGGCGGAGGAGCGTTCCTGTTCCGCTCGGTGCCTGGACTGACTTGGGCAGCACTGTGGCTCGAGGATGCCCGACCGTTGACGCCGCAGATACCGCAGATCCGGCTGCGGGCCCGTGCACGGCGGCCGGGTCCACGCCGCGGCGGTGGTGCCCGAGGCGTGCCCGCACAGGCGGCACGCGGGGGTGTCGTCGGGCGGCAGGATCAGTTGGACGTTCCCGGCACGAATCCGTGATGGTGGGAGGCGAAGCCCCCTGACCAGCGTCACCCCCGTCGCGGGGAACCTTCCCGTGACCTGTACCAGCTTCGTCGGCCGGCGGCACTACATCGCCGAGATCCGCCGCCGCCTCGGCCCGACGCGGCTGCTGACGCTCACCGGAATGGGCGGCGTCGGCAAGACGCGGCTGGCGCTGGAGGCGGCGGCCGCGTCCAGGAAGGCCTTCCCGGACGGGGTGTGGCTGGTCGATCTGGCTCCGGTGCGGGACCCGTCGACGGTGGCAAGCGCGGCCGCAGCCGCGCTGGGAGTGCCGGACCTGGGCACCAGTTCCGTCGTGGACCGGCTCACGGGGTATCTGGCCGTGCGCCGGGCGCTGATCGTGCTGGACAACTGCGAGCACCTGGTCGACGCCTGCGCCGAGCTGGCCGAGAAGCTGCTGTCGGCCGCTCCTGAGGTACGCGTTCTGGCGACGAGCCGGCAGACGCTGGGCATCGCGGGCGAGCACGTTTTGATCGTGCCGCCGCTGTCGGTGCCGGACGAGGCGGTCGAACTCCTGCGGGACCGGGCCAGTGCCGTCCGGCCGGAGTTCCGGATCACCGACCTGAACCGGGCCGGGGCCTCCCGCCTCTGTGCCGACCTGGACGGACTGCCGCTGGCGATCGAGCTGGCCGCGTCCCGGCTGCGTACGCTCACCGTCGACCAGGCGGTCGACCGGATGCAGGACCGCTTCGCCCTGCTCACGAGCGGCAGCAGGACCGCCCGGCCGCGTCAGCGCACGCTGCGGGCACTGATCGACTGGAGTTACGAACTGTGCGACCCCGCCGAGCGGCTGGTGTGGAACCGGCTGTCGGTCTTCGTCGGCGGGTTCACTCTGGACGCGGCCGAGAGCGTCTGCGTAGGGGAAGGCATCGACCGGCTCGAGGTGGTGGACCTCCTGGACCGGCTGGTCTGCCAGTCCGTCATCCTGGCCAGTGAGCACGAGGGCCTGCGGCGCTACCGGCTGCTGGAGACCATCCGCCACTACGGCAGGCAGCGGCTCACCGAGTCAGGCGAGGAGCAGCGGCTGCTGCGACGTCACCGCGACTTCTTCCTCGCCCTCGCCGAACGCGCCGCCGACGGCTGGCACGGCCCGGGCCAGGAGGAAACCCTGGCCCGGCTGCGCGCCGAACACAGCAATCTGCTCGCGGCACTGGACCACGGCGGCGACCCGCAGGCCGAGCTGGCACTGGCCGCCGCGCTGCGCTTCCACTGGTGCGCCGACGGGTTCCTCGGCGAGGGGCGCCGTCGGCTCGACCGGGCGCTCGCTGCCGCGCCCGAGCCCACCCCGGCCCGGGCCCGGGCGCTGTGGGCCGTCGGCTGGGTCGCGCTGCTGCAGGGCGACCTCACGGCGGCCGACCGGTGGCTGACCGAGGCCGACGAGCTGGGCGACCCGGCGGTACGCGCGAACGTCCGGGGCTTCCGCGGCACGTTGGCGCTGCTCCGGGGGCACATGGAGGAGGCCGTGTCCCTGTTCGAGGGCGCGGTGGCCGCTCAGACGGCGCTGGGGGAGGAAGCCGCGACGGTCTTCTGGCTGTTCCAGCTCGTCATCGCCCAGGCCCATCTCGGTGACCCGCGCGCGGCCGAGACGGGCCGGCATGCGGTCGCCATCGCGCAGGCCCACGGTGAGTCGTGGACACGCGCGCACGCGCTGTGGGTGCTGGGCCTCGACGCCTGGGTGCAGGGCGATCTGGAACCGGCCAGGGAGCTGAACCGTGCCGGGCTGGAGATCCAGCGGGGCTTCAACGACTACGTCGGGGCCGCGCTGATGCTGGAGCTGCACGCCTGGATCAGCGCCACCGGCGGCGACCACGAGCGGGCGGGGCGTCTGCTGGGCACTGCGCGCGCCCTCTGGCGGAATGCCGGTACCGCTCTCTCCGTGTTCGGCCCTTATCTTGCCGAGCACCACGCACGCTGCGAGGAGGCGGTCGTACGCGCCCTGGGCCCGGCAGCGTACGAGAAGGCGCTCACCGAGGGCAGCCGCCACGACGGCCCCGGCCGGGCCATTGCCTTCGCTCTGGACACCGGCGCCGACACCGAACGGGCTGACCCCGCCACCGCGGTCAGCCCGCTGACCCGCCGGGAACGGCAGGTGGCCGCGCTGGTGGCCCAGGGCATGACCAACCGGCAGATCGCCGCCGCGCTCGTGCTCTCCCCGCGCACGGTCGACAGCCACATCGACCACATCCTCGCCAAGCTCGCCTTCAGCCGCCGCGCCCAGATCGCGACCTGGTGGGCAGCGAATCAGGTACCCACCCCGTAAAGATCCGTAGAACCACCGATGCTCCGGAGCGGGGCCCGCATCGATCCTTATTGGCATGGACGCGCAACACGGCGGACATGACGGGCGGGTGACACGGGCCTGCTGAACGCACCAGCAGTCCGACCGCGACTCCGTCCGGCGACGCCCGTCCGTCGCCGGCGCGACCCGCCCAGGGCACGGCATGCACACAATGCGTCGGCCCGGCGGCCTCTCGGTCGAAGGCCCCGCTCACCGATGAGAGCACCGCCCTCACGCTCACGACGACTTCGAAGACGCTGATCTTCCATGACGGCCGGCCCTTGGCCGATCGACACCCTCGCATTCTCCCGCGCCTTACCCAGTCCGGAGGACATATGTTCAAACGAACCGCTGTGCATGTACGTGGAAAGACGAGATCCAGGAAAGGGAAGCCCGCGTTCGCGGCCTTCGTCGCGGTTGCCGTCGCGATAGCGCTGCTCCAGGCACTCCTGTCGATCACATCGGCGCAGGCCGTATCGATCAACGACTGCCCGGGAGGTGCTCATTCAGGAGAGGGATCATCGAGCTGTCCCAACCTGCACAATGACGACCTTCTCAACCAGAGGTCGCTCCCCCCGAACCTGTTTCGCGGAGACTCCCGCCTGCCGTACGACATTTTCACCAACGGCTTCGCGGCGCGGGGGGCAAATGACAACATAGTCTCGCACGTCCAGGGCGACCGGGCCGGAAACAGCAACTATATTTCGACGACGGGAACGCTGGGTGTGGCGGAGCCGTTCGCGCGGAGTCAGGGATTGCGTAATCTGGCATCCGCGGCGGCGCAACCGCGTTGTTCGACCGGTCGGCTCGCGCTCTACGCATTCATTCCGGGCCTTGGCAATTACCTGATACAGAGGTGCCAACACGGGCTGGTGACCTCGGAGTCCTTCGTCTATGTGATCGATCCCGTATGGGCGAGGAACGCACTGTATGTTCCCGATCAGATCCGAGGGAACGCGGATCTCTACAACCACTACAGATCCCAGGACGAGTGGGCCTTCGTTCACCGGATTCCGAGAGAAGCGATCCTGGGCGTCCGCATCTATCGAATGACGGCAACCGCCGAACGTAACACGATAAACACGCGGACCATCACCTTCAGATACGACCGATTCGCCTTGAACCCCCACCATGTGGAAGCGCGAATCGTCTACAATCCGGGCGGTGACCCGAATGGCCACTTCAACTTCCAGCAGGACCTGAACGTTCCCGCCCTGCAAGCGCACCCGTACGACCGCGGTTGTTCGACGATAACCCGTTGCAGGGGCGGATCGTGAAATTCCGCAAAGCTTCCGGCCGCAGGCGTCCGGTTCACCCGGCACCAGCTGAATCCACACTGCTTCAGGTTCGCCCACCCGGCCTCCTGACGGTACCCCAGAGAGGCCGGCCGCTGACCGCCCCGGCACTCTCCACGCCAACCCGTATCCCCATAGAGGGACCAGTGCCGCCCCACCAGGATTGCTCGAGAAAAGCGGCCTGCCAGCAAAGCGAGAGGGATCTCCCCGAGATGAGAGGCAGCGCATGCTGAGGAACAATGAGCGAGGGGTGAAGGCCCGGGCGGGCGCCTCGCCTCTACGGCGGATCCGAGCCGGTCTCGTCGCCACCCTCTCCCTCGCGCTGGTCGTCGGCGCCGGGCTGCTGACGACCGCCCCTCCGGCCCAGGCCGACATCACCGACGGCCTGCTGCTGCGGTACAAGCTGGACGAGGCCTCCGGCACGGTCGCCCACGACTCCTCGGGCCACGACCACGACGGTACGGTCGTCGGCACCGCCGACCTGGGTGGCGACGAGGGGCTGGGCTTCAACGGCACCGACACCTACGTCAAGATGCCGGACAACATCATGGCGGGGCTGAACTCGATCAGCGTCGACTTCGACGTACGGATCGACCCCACCCTGGGCAGCCCGTACTTCTTCTACGGACTCGGCAACACCAGCGGAACCAAGGGCAACGGCTACCTGTTCACCACCGGCAACTCCTTCCGCACCTCACTCTCCCTGACCGACTACACCGCCAAACAGGACATCCAGCCCTCCGGCGCCGCCTACGAGCTGCCGCGTGGCGCGTGGGAGCACGTGACGTACACCCAGACCGGCCACACCGGCATCCTGTACGAGAACGGCGTGGAGAAAGCCCGCAACACCAACGTCACCATCACCCCGGGCGCGATCGGCGGCGGGACGACGATCGCGAACTACATCGGCCGTTCGCTCTACGCCAACGACAAGTACTTCAAGGGCCGGATGCGGGACTTCCGCGTCTACGACAAGGCCCTGTCCCCGGCCGAGGTCGAGGACAGAGCCAACGCCGTAGAGCTGCAGTGGGAGGAGCTGCAGGCCCTGGCCACCTACAACGGGGCGCTCGCGGCGTTCGAGGACCCCAACATCGGCCCGGTCGTCATCTTCCCGTCGGACTACACCGGGGACATCGACAACGTCCAGCGGCCGCCGGACTGGACCGACTCCTCCGGGCACACACCGACGCTCTGGCCCACCCCCACCACCGCGAAGAGCCAGCTGTTCACCGCCGATCAGATCACCGCCCTGCAGGACGCGGTCTTCGCCGCGGTACAGCCCGACGGCGACACGACGTACGACCTGACCGTCCGCTACGACGGGATGAGCGACCGGGTGGTGGCGCAGACCAACGCCCCGTCATCGGTCACCGACCCCCTGACCACCCAGTACACCGGCCAGCTCGTGATCGACACGTCCACGGACACCCACCCGTCACCGC
Organism: Streptomyces vulcanius; assembly: GCF_042653945.1. NCBI lineage: Bacteria > Bacillati > Actinomycetota > Actinomycetes > Kitasatosporales > Streptomycetaceae > Streptomyces > Streptomyces vulcanius. The sequence continues at coordinate 18,325 of NZ_JBHSFK010000016.1, forward strand.
CCGCATGCACCCCGGCGCAGGCCGGCGTCACCAAGGGCCTGCTGCTGGACTACAGGTTGAACGAGTCCATCGGCGAGGCCGTCCACGACTTCTCGGGCCACGACCGCGAGGGCACGGTCGTCGGCACCGCCGACCTGGGTGGCGACGAGGGGCTGGGCTTCAACGGCACCGACACCTACGTCAAGATGCCGGACAACATCATGGCGGGGCTGAACTCGATCAGCGTCGACTTCGACGTACGGATCGACCCCACCCTGGGCAGCCCGTACTTCTTCTACGGACTCGGCAACACCAGCGGAACCAAGGGCAACGGCTACCTGTTCACCACCGGCAACTCCTTCCGCACCTCACTCTCCCTGACCGACTACACCGCCAAACAGGACATCCAGCCCTCCGGCGCCGCCTACGAGCTGCCGCGTGGCGCGTGGGAGCACGTGACGTACACCCAGACCGGCCACACCGGCATCCTGTACGAGAACGGCGTGGAGAAAGCCCGCAACACCAACGTCACCATCACCCCGGGGGCGATCGGCGGCGGGACGACGATCGCGAACTACATCGGCCGTTCGCTCTACGCCAACGACAAGTACTTCAAGGGCCGGATGCGGGACTTCCGCGTCTACGACCACGCCCTGACCCCGACCGAGGTCCAGGACCGGGCCAACGAGCCCGCGAAGCACTGGGAGCAACTGCAGGAGCTGGCCAACTACAACTGCGCACTCGCGTATTTCGACGACCCCAACATCGGGCCGGTGATCACCTTCCCGTCGGACTACGACGGAGACCTCGACGACCTGCAGACGCCGACCGACTGGACCGACTCCTCCGGGCAGGCACCGACGAGCTGGCCCACCCCCACCACCGTGAAGAGTCCTACGTTCACCGCCGCCCAGGTCAAGAAGATCACTGATGCGGCCTACGCGCAGATCGCGCCCGACGCCGACCAGACATACAGGGTCGCGGTCAGCTACGACGGGATGAGCGACCGGATGGTGGTGGTCACCGACGCTCCGGCCTCGGTCACCGATCCGCTGCTGAACACATACCCCGGCATGATCACCCTCCAGGCACCCCCAGCCTGACAGGCGATCCGGATCGGCTGAAATCAGGGAGGGGCCCGGGTCACCCGGGCCCCTCCCCGCGGTCGGACGGGCACCTCTGCCCGCTCCGCTCAGAAACTCCTCCGTGCTCTTCCCCGCTGCCCTGGCCCCGAGGTGCGGTATCGCGTGCGTGACGCGCCCGATCGACGACGCCGTCCACGGACACCTCGGCCAGGCGCTCTGCCGTCGGCGCCCCAGCCCTCGTCCGGCCGACTGCCCGGCGTGGACCTCGCACCGGCGACCGGCGCCACCGTCATGACGCGCCGACCCGCCAGTCGGTACGGCCCCGTCAGTCGAACTCCTCGACGTACTCCTCCGGCGGCCCCAGCTCCGGGCGGTCGCGCAGTTCCAGGACTCCGCCGAGCCGCTCCAGCTCCAGGACCGTCACGGTGTTCCCGCCCGGCCGCAGCAGCGGGGCCGGGCAGTACAGGGTGACCTGCGGGCCGATCTCCCAGTGACGGCCCAGCAGGAACCCGTTGACCCACACCAGGCCACGGGCCGATCCCGGCAGCGCGAGGAAGGTGTCCGCGGGCGTGCCGACGTCGAACCTCGCGACCGCGAACCCCGCACGCGTGCTCGCGGGACCGGCGGCGACCGCCTCGGCCAGCTCCCCGCCGGACCACTCCTGAAGCGCGAGCGGTGTGCTGTCCCAGCCCTGCACGATGCGCCGGTCCACGAGGACGGGCCCCAGCAGACCCTTGTGCCCGCCGATGCCCGGCCCGTAGTTCACCCGGCCGAGGTTCTCGACCAGCACGTCAAGGCGTACGACATCCCCGGTGCCGCGCACGACCAGCTCCGGGGCGTCGGCGTCGGCCATCCCCAGCAGGGCGCCGTCGGCGAAGACCAGCGCCCGGTCCCGTACGTCGGTGAGGAGCAGCCGGTGCTCGCCCGCCGGGACGCGCGGACGTGCCGTGTGCAGGACCATCCCCGCGTCGAGCCCGAGCCGCTCGAAGGAGGCGGGGCGCGGCGCGGTCGAGGTCGGAGCCGGGACCGCGCGCAGGCCCGCGAGCAGGTCGGAGCGGTGGACGAGCGGCACCCGGGCGGGCGGCAGCGTGGGCAGCCGCGCGGGGGAGCGGAGGGGGCCGACCGCGCCCAGGGCCTCGCGTACGGCGAAGAACTTGTCGGTGAGCGTGCCGTCCTCGGCGATCGGCGCGTCGGAGTCGTAGCTCGTCACGACGGGCCGCAGCCGGCCCGCGTCGTCGTTGGCGCCCGCCCAGAGCCCGAAGTTGGTGCCGCCGTGCGCCATGTAGACGCTCACGCTGCCGCCGTCGGCGAGGATGCCGCGCAGGGTGTCGACCGCGCTCTCCACGCCGCGGACGTGGTGCCGCTTGCCCCAGTGGTCGAACCAGCCGTTCCAGAACTCGGCGACGAGGAACGGCTCGTCGGGCCGGCGTGCCGCGAGGAGCCGGCGTGCCGCCTCGGGCTTGGAACCCAGGGTGACGGCCGTCAGGGTGCCGGGCAGGGTGCCGCCGTCCAGCATCAGCTCGGTGGGCCCGTCGGCGGTGAACAGCAGTTCCCGGATGCCCCGCGAGGTCAGCGCCCGGCGGAGCCGGCGCAGATAGGCGTGGTCGTCGCCGAAACTGCCGAACTCGTTCTCCACCTGCACCGCCACCACCGGCCCGCCCTCGGCGGTCTGGAGGGCGGCCAGGCGCGGGACCAGCTCGTCGAACCAGGCGTCGACGGCGGAGGTGAACGCCGGATCCGAGCTGCGCACCGCGACGTCCCGGCCGGTGAGCCAGCTCGGCAGACCGCCGTTGGACCACTCCGCGCAGATGTACGGCCCGGGCCGGACGATGACGTCGAGACCCTCCTCGCCCGCCGTACGGACGAACCGCTCGACGTCCCGCCAGCCGTCGAAGCGCGGCGCCCTGTCCTCGCGCGGCTGATGGAAGTTCCACGCCACGTACGTGTCGACCGTGTTGAGACCGAGGTCGGCGAGCCGGCGGATCCGGTCCCGCCACAGGTCGGGGTGGACGCGGAAGTAGTGCAGCGCCCCGGACAGGACGCGATGCGGGGCGCCGTGCCGGTACAGCCGGCCTCCGCGCCAGGTGAGCGCGCTGGCGGCGTCGGTCGTGGTGTGGGCCGGGGAGATGTGGGTCGTGCTCGGCTCAGTCACGGAGCGAGCGTATGTTATCGATGCCATGACTAACAAGCTCGCTAGGATCTGCTCAGGCAGGACGAGAGGAGCGCCATGACCGAGGGCATCACGAGGCCGAGGCAGCCGAGCATGGCCGACGTGGCCCGGACCGCCGGGGTGTCGGCGCAGACCGTCTCCCGCGCGCTGCGCGGCTCCCCGAACGTCAACCCCGAGACGAAGCGGCGTGTCCTCGCCGCCGTGGAACAGACCGGCTACCGGTTCAACAGCGCCGCCCGGGCGCTGTCCTCGGGGCGCAGCCACACCATCGGTCTGGTGCTGCTGGCGTCCGGCGGGTACTACTCGCGCTCGGCGGTGACCGCCGGCGTCGAGGCCGCCGCCGGCGAGGCCGGGTACGCGGTGAACATCGCGACCATCTCCGCGCTCGACACCGGCCTGATGGAGCGGGCCCTGGCCAAGCTCGCCGACCAGGGCGTCGACGGCTTCGTCATCGCCGTACCGCTGATCTCGGTGACGCAGAAGATGGAGGACATCACCCGCGACATCCCGACCGTCACCCTCGACGGTTCACGGACGGCGGGCGCCCGGGTCCTCGGCATCGACCAGCAGGAGGCGGGCCGGATCGCCACCCAGCACCTGCTCGACCTGGGCCACCGCCAGGTCTGGCACGTCGCCGGGCCCGACGAGTGGATCGAGGCGCGGCAGCGGCGGCAGGGCTGGCAGGAGTGCCTGGCCGCCGCAGGGATCGAGGCGCCGCCGCCCCTGGAGGGCGACTGGTCGCCCGACTCGGGGCACCGCCAGGGACAGATCATCGCGATGATCCCGGACGTCACCGCGGTCTTCGTCGCGAGCGACGAGATGGCCTTCGGGGTGATCCGCGCACTGCGCGAGCGCGGCCGGTCGGTGCCCGACGACGTGTCCATCGTCAGCGTCGACGACATCGCCCTCGCGGCCTACTGCTCCCCGTCGCTGACGACCGTACGGCAGGACTTCTACCGCTACGGCGCGGCGGCCGTCGCCCTGCTGCTGCACGGCGACGAGGCGGAGGCCGACGAATCCGCCGTCACCGCGTCGCTGTCGGTGCGCTCCTCCACGGCACCGCCCCGCCGCTCCTGAGCCCGGGGGCGGCCGTTCGGCAAAATGCCGCGGGTGACCCCTTGCGCCCCTCCGGGCATCGGTGTCACCGTAAGCCTTCATGTTATCGGTGCCACCGTAACAACGCCCGGGCCGTCCTGTGCCCGGACGTCGGGCGCGGTGGCGTCCACGGGAAGGACCCCCCAATGAGGAGATCGCTCGTCCTCGCGGGCACCGCGCTGTCGGTGCTCGGACTGCTCGCCGGCTGCTCGGCCGGCGGCGGGAGCGGCTCGGACTCCGGCCGGACCACCCTCGAGGTGGCCGCCCTCGAAGGCGGCTACGGCCGGGACATGTACACCCAGGTCATCAAGGCGTACGAGACCGCCCACCCCGACATCGACGTCAAGCTCCAGATCTCGAAGAGCATCGAGGACGAGATCACCCCGAACATGAAGGCGGGGCGCTATCCGGACGTCGTGGTGCTCGGCCAGGGCCGCAAGGCCGGCCTCACCGAGACCCTCGTCAAGGACAAGGCCCTGGAGGACCTCACCCCGGTCCTGAAGGAGAAGGTCCCCGGCGAGACCGGGACCGTGGGCGACAAGCTCACCAAGGGCATCGTCGGCAACCTCAACACCAACCCCTACGGCGACGACAAGACGTATCTGATGCCCATGTACTACGCCCCGACCGGACTCTTCTACAACAAGGGCCTGTTCGAGCAGCAGGGCTGGCAGGTACCGGCCACCTGGGACGACATGTTCGCCCTCGGCGACAAGGCGAAGAAGCAGGGCATACCCCTGTTCACCTACCCGACCGCCGGCTACCTCGACTCGTACTTCTTCGCGCTCCTCGCCGACATCGGCGGCGAGCAGTTCTACACCGACGTCATGACGTACAAGAAGGACGTCTGGAAGACGGCGAACGCCCGCAAGGCCCTCGACCTCACCACCCGGCTGCTGAGCTACGCCGCGCCGACCACCGTCGGCTACGCCAACGAGCAGGACTTCACCAAGAACCAGCAGCTGATCCTCGACAACAAGGCCCTGTTCATGCCGAACGGCACCTGGATCGTCGGCGAGATGGCGGACGCGCCCCGCGCCAAGGGCTTCCAGTGGGCCCTGACACCGCTCCCGGCGGTCACCGCGGGCGCCAAGCGCTACATCACCACCTCGGTCGAGTCGGTCTGGGTCCCCAGCGCCGCCAAGGACAAGGACGCGGCCAAGGACTTCATCGCCTATCTGTACTCCGACGAGGCCGCGAAGATCTTCGCCAAGTCGAACGCGATCCAGCCCGTCGACTCCGTCACGAGCAGCCTGTCCGGGGAGAACGCCGAGTTCTACAAGGTCTACGACGACCCCTCGGTCTCCGCGCTCGTCGGCGGCTTCGCGAGCACCGCGCCCGTCGAGGGCGTCGACATCAAGGCCACGCTCTTCGACACCGCCAACAGCGTCATCAGCGGCGACACCACCGAGGACAAGTGGCAGTCCGCGCTGAACGAGGCCAGCGAGAAGCTGCGCCAGGCCGGCGACTGACGGTGACGACACTCTCCACCCCGCCCCAGGGCTCGAAGGACCGCACACCGAAACGGGCGCCGTCCCCCGCGAGTCCCCGCCCTGCCCGCAGACGCGGGAACACAGGCTTCGTACTCGCCTGTCTGCTGCCCGCGCTGCTGCTCTTCGCCGTGTTCATGGTCCTCCCGACCGTGAACGTGTTCCGGATGTCCCTCTACACCTGGAGCGGTTTCTCCCCGGACATGCGGTTCGTGGGGCTCGACAACTTCCGCCGCCTCCTCGACGACGACCAGTTCGTGCGCGCCTTCCAGAACACGGTCGCGCTGCTCGTCGTGGTGACCGTCGTGACGATGGGCTCCGGCCTGTTCCTCGCCGCGATCATGACCCGGCAGCGGCTGCGCGGACGCAACCTCTACCGGTTCGTCCTCTACATCCCCAACGTGCTCTCGGTGGTCGTCATCGCGGCGATCTTCTCAGCCGTCTACGACCAGAAGAACGGCCTGCTCAACGGCACCCTCCGGCTGCTCTCCCTCGACAGCTGGCAACAGGTCTGGCTCGGCGACCAGAAGATCGTCCTCTACTCCGTCGCGATCGCCATGGTCTGGCAGTCGCTCGGCTACTACATGGTCCTCTACATGGCGAGCATGGCGAGCATCCCGGAGGAGCTCTACGAGGCGAGCGCACTCGACGGGGCGTCCACCGGCCGCCAGTTCTTCGCCATCACCCTGCCGCTCATCTGGCAGACCCTGCGCACCACACTGACGTTCTTCATCATGAGCTCCGTCAACCTCAGCTTCGTCCTCGTCCGCGCGATGACCGGCGGCGGACCCGACGGCTCCTCCGACGTCCTGCTCAACTACATGTACAAGCAGGCCTACACGAACTCCTCGTACGGCTACGGCATGGCCATCGGTGTCGTCGTCTTCGCGTTCTCCTTCCTCGTGTCGCTGCTGGTGAGCCGGGCGACGCGGCGCGAGCCCCTCCAGTTCTGATTCCGAGGACGGACCCATGACCACGCCCCCTGTCCACCGTCCCCGCGCGTCCCGGCTGCTCACCCACACCCTGGTCACCGCCCTCGCGCTGGCCATCGCCGTGCCGGTCGCCTGGGTGCTCCTCGCCTCCCTCAAGCAGAAGAGCGAGTTCTTCGGCAGCCCCTGGACGCTGCCCAAGAGCCTGCACTTCCGGAACTACTCCGACGCCTTCACCACCGCCCACATGGGGCAGTACTTCCTGACCTCGGTGCTCGTCACCCTGCTCGGCCTGGTCCTCGTCCTGGCGGTCTCGGTACCGGCGGCCTACGTCGTCGCCCGGTACGAGTTCCGGGGCCGCCGCCTCGTCGAAATGGCCCTGATGGCAGGCCTGTTCGTCAACGTCAACTACATCGTCGTACCGATCTTCCTCATGCTCGTCGACTGGGACCGCGCACTGATCGACGTCTTCCCCGACGGCTTCTTCATCGACAACCCGGCGATGCTGTCCCTTGTCTACGCGGCCACGTCCATCCCCTTCACCGTCTATCTGCTCACCGCGTACTTCCGGTCGATCCCGGTCGAGTACGAGGAGGCCGCTGCCCTCGACGGCGCCTCCCGCTTCCGGATCATGACCCGGATCATGCTCCCGATGGCCCGTCCGGCGGTCACCACCGTCATCCTCTTCAACTTCCTCGCCTACTGGAACGACTTCATCATCTCCCTCACCCTGCTCCCCGGACAGGGCAAGACGCTGCAGGTCGGCCTGCTCAACCTGTTCACCGCGCAGAAGGCCGCGGCGGACTACGGGCGCCTCTACGCCGGCATGGTCATCGTCATCGTGCCCGTCCTCCTCGTCTACGCGCTCATCCAGCGCCGCCTCATCGAGGGCATCGCCGCCGGCGGGGTAAAGGGCTGACCCGCAGAAGGGAACCGACATGAACGACTCGACGCGTACGGCGCTGCTGGTCACCGCCCGCGTGCTCGTCACCGCGGCCTGTCTCACGCTCGTCGTCACCGCCCGTACGACGGTCGGGTGGGGACACCTCGCGGCCATGCTCGCCGGACTGGCCGGCCTGCTGGTCCTGCTCGCCTCCTACAACCGGCGGTTCCGGTGACCGCGCCCGCCGTGTCCGGCCGCGAACTGGCCGCCGTCCGCCCCAGCGCCCGCCAACTCGCCTGGCAGGCCATGGAGTTCTACGGCTTCATCCACTTCGGCATGAACACCATGACGGACCGGGAGTGGGGCGAGGGCCACGACGACCCGGCCCGCTTCGACCCGTCCGCACTCGACGCCGACCAGTGGGTCACCGCCCTCAAGAGCGCCGGAATGACCGGAGTGATCCTCACCTGCAAGCACCACGACGGGTTCTGCCTCTGGCCGAGCGACGTCACGGCCTACTCGGTCGCCGCGTCCCCCTGGAAGGACGGCCGGGGTGACGTGGTCGCCGAGGTGGCCGACGCGGCCCGGCGGCACGGCCTGCGGTTCGGGATCTACCTGTCCCCCTGGGACCGCACCGAGGCGTCCTACGGCTCCGGAACCGCCTACGACGACTTCTACGTCGCCCAGCTCACCGAACTGCTCACCCGCTACGGCCCGGTGTTCTCCGTCTGGCTGGACGGCGCCAACGGCGAGGGCCCCAACGGCAAGGTCCAGGTCTACGACTGGGAGCGGTACTTCGCCGTCGTCCGGGAGTTGCAGCCGGACGCGGTGATCAGCGTGTGCGGGCCCGACGTCCGCTGGTGCGGCAACGAGGCCGGCGAGACCCGCCCCGACGAGTGGAGCGTGGTCCCACGCGCCCTGCTGGACGCCGAACGGACCGCCGAGCGCTCGCAGAAGGCGGACGACGGCACCTTCGCCCGGCTGGTGCGCAGCGACGACCGCGACCTCGGCAGCCGCGCCGCGCTGGCCGGACACGAGGACGACCTGGTCTGGTACCCGGCCGAGGTGAACACCTCGATCCGGCCCGGCTGGTTCCACCACCCGGCCGAGGACGCCGAAGTCCGCACCGTCGAGGAGCTGTTCGCCATCCATCTGCGCGCGGTCGGCGGCAACTCCTGCTTCCTGCTCAACGTCCCGCCGGCCCGGGACGGACGCGTGCACGACGCCGACGTGGCCGTACTGGAGCAACTCGGGCGGCGCATCGCGGACTTCAAGGACCGGCGGATCGAGACGACCATGACCGTGTCGACGGACGAACTGCCCGTTCTCACCTTGGAGTTGGAGCGCCCCAAGGCCGTCGAGGCGGTCGTCCTGGGCGAGGACATCGCGCAGGGACAGCGCATCGAGCACATCGTCGTCCGGGGCCGGGACGCGGACGGTCGCTGGACGACGCTGGGTGAGGCGCACGCGGTCGGCCACCAGCGCATCCTGACGTTCCCGCCGGTGGAGGTCGACACGGTGACGGTCGAGGTGCGGGAGGCGCGGGACACCCCCGTCGTCGCACGAGTGGCCGTGATCGGAGCGGCGTCGTGAAACGCGTGATCCTGTACGTCACCGGCGCCTGTATCACCCTCACCGCGCTGGTCGTCACCCTGGTCACCACCCTCGGCCACGACTCCTCCGACGATGTGGCCTCCGTCGGCGGACATCCGGTGACCCGGGCCGAACTGCTCTTCCACATGCGCCGGTTGGCGCCGACCGTGCAGAGCGAGCTGCGCACCGAGTACCACTTGGTGGGCACCCCCAGCTGGCAGGCCAGGGTCGGCGACAGGACCGCGCTCCAGCGGCTGGAGGACCGGGCACTGGAGGAGATCCGGCACGACAAGACCTCCCTCGTCCTGGCGAAGGAGCAGGGACTCGTCGACTCCGTGGACCACAAGGACTTCCTCGCCGACCTCACCGCCGAGAACGACTCCCGTGCCCAGGCGATGGCGGTGGGGCAGACCGTGTACGGGGTCACACGGTTCTCTCCGGAGGAGTACTACACCCATCGGCTCACCGAACTCACGACGGCCCTGGAGAAGCGGCTGAGTTCGGGTGCGAACGCACCGCTCCAGATCACCGACGCCGAGGTCAGGAAGGCCTTCGACGCCGACCGGGAGGACTGGAGCGCCAACGCGACCACCTACACGTACACCCAGCTCGTCGTGCCGGTGCGGGCCGGCACCGACGCCGCCGACCTGCGACGGCGGGTGGCCGCGGCCGGGCACCTCACGGCCGTCGCCGCCGACGAACCCGGCGCGAGGCTCACGACAGGCACGTACGACGGAGGCGGCTCGGGCGGGCTGAACGCCCATGACCAGGACCTCGCGGCGGTGCTCGGAAAGCTCGCACCGGGCCGGATCTCGGCCCCCGTCCAGGGCACCGGCCAGATCACCTACTACGAACTCGACGGCAAGAAGGTCGACGAGGACAAGGCGTTCGCCGAGTACGCGCGGCGGATCCGGCAGTCGCTCGTCGAGGAGAAGTTCGACCAGTACCTCCAGCGCCGGATCGACAAGAGCGACATCGATGTCGACACCTCGGCGGTGGACGCCATCACAGCGGAGGACATGCAGCAATGAGACCTGCCGACACCGAACCACCCCCCGTGCACCGAATGCTCCGCGCGAGTCTGGGCGCCCTGTTCACCGCCCTTCTCGCCGCCGTACTCGTCGGATCCCTCGTCCCGGCGGCGCACGCCGCCGCGCGCCCGCAACCCCGTCCCGTCCACCTCAAGGCGGCCTGGCCCGGCAACTCCCCGAACACCACCGGCGGCAAGGACTACTACCTCGACGCCACGCTCGGCCGCGACACCGCCGCCGGGACCTCCCCGGCGACCGCCTGGCGCACCCTCGCCAAGGCCACCGCGACGACGTTCGCACCAGGCGACCGCATCCTGCTGAAGGCCGGCGAGCAGTGGCAGGACCAGCAGCTGTGGCCGAAGGGCTCCGGCAGCACGGGCCGGCCGATCACCATCTCGGCGTACGGCGACCCGAACGCCGGCCGCCCGTACATCGCGACGAACGGCAAGGTGCCGAGCCCGTTCAGGGCCGACGGCACCAAGAACCCGGCCACCGTCGGACTGACCGGTGCCATCGTGCTGCGCAACCAGCAGTACTGGGACATCGACAACGTCGAGCTGTCCAACGACGACGACTTCGCGACGAACATCACCACGGGCTCGTACGTCCGCGACGGAATCATGGTGTCGATCAACGCCGACCTGCTGGCAGGCGGCGCGGACAGCGTCATGGACCACTTCCGCGTCTCGAACGTCTTCGTCCACAACCTCGACGGCCCCAGCTCCTGGCAGAAGATCCACTACGGCGCCGTCGACTTCCAGGTCTTCGGCAGCAAGAGCTACAAGGACTACGGCACCGGCGGCTACCACTTCAAGGACGTCCGGATCGAGGACAACACCTTCGAGAACGTCGAACTGCACGCCGTCCAATTCGCGTTCAACTGGTTCGCGGCCGACAGCGCGGACTCCGGTCAGTACGACGAGAGCGGCAAGTGGCACGAGGGCTGGGAGCAACTCTGGGTCCGCACCCGTGACCTGTACAGCCGCGACGTCTACATCGGCCACAACTACGCCGAGAGCATCGGCCAGGGCGCGATCCAGCTCGCCGACACCAAGAACATGACGGTCGAGTACAACGAGGTGAACGGCTTCCTCAAGCGCTACGACGCGGTGTCCTGCGCGCTCTACCTGTGGGCCGGCGCCGACTCGGTCATGCAGTACAACGAGGTGTACGGCGGCCCCGACAACGAGTACGACGGCACCCCTTGGGACCTGGAGTACACCAACTTCAACGTCACCTACCAGTTCAACTACTCGCACGACAACGCGGCGGGCTGGATGGCCTACATGGGCAACAGCTCCAACTCGGTGGCCCGTTACAACCTGAGCGTCAACGACAACGGCGTCCTGGTGAAGAACATGCTGTCGACGAACTACTCGCCGACGTACTTCGCGAACAACACCTTCGTCTACGACGGCGCGGATCTCGACTACGTCCACGACGAGACGTTCCTGAGCCGGGTCTACTTCCTGAACAACATCTTCTACAACACCTCGACGACGACCGCGACGCCCTGGTACCGGCGCACCGGCGCGCTGAGACAGGCGGTCTTCTCCAACAACGACTACTACGAGTCGGGCGGGACCCACTCCACCCAGGAGCCCGCCGATCCAGGAGGGCTGCGGGCCGATCCACGGTTCGTCGGCGACCCCGACGACTACGTCACCGGCGTGGGCGTGAACCGCATCCGGGAGGCGGCGGCGCACTTCGCGCTCCGGGACGACTCACCCCTGATCGACGCCGGCCGCTACAACCCGCACCTGGGCACCGAGGACTTCCTCGGCACCCACCTCTACTACGGCGCCGCACCCGACATCGGCATCGCCGAGAGCCGTGTCGGACCGCAGGTCACCGACCCGGTCGACGACGACCCCATCGAGGAGGAGACCGACAACCGCGTCGACCTCGCGCTCGGCAAACCGGTCACCGCGAGCTCCACCCACCCCGGCGGGGGCGGGACGCTCACCGCGGACAAGCTGACCGACGGCAGCCCGACCACCCGCTGGGCGGCGGCCGACGACGCGGCGTACCCGATCACCCTCGACATCGACTTCGGGGCGAACACGACCTTCGACGAGGTCTACCTGGACGAGTACACCGACTCGGGCACCAACCCGCGGGTGAAGTCGTTCGACCTGCAACGCTGGGACGCCGGCACCGGCCGGTGGGTGACCTTCGCGAGCCGTGACACCGGCATCGGACACGACCTCACCGTGACCGGCTTCGGCAGCGTCACCACCTCCCGGCTGCGGGTGTCGCTCACCGGGAAGATCGCGACGGAGCAGTACACGCCGACGATGACCGAGATCGCCGTCTACCAGTAGTGACGCCCCCAGCCGGTCAGCCCCGGCGGCGCAGTGCCGCCGGGGTCGTACCGAGGTGGGAGCGCAGCACCCGGGTCAGATGCTCCTGGTGGGAGAACCCGCAGGCAGCGGCCACCTGCGCGACGGGCATGGTGCCCGCCCGCAGCAGCCGGGCCGCCTGCTCCACCCGCAGCCGCACCAGATACCGGTGCGGCGGGCAGCCCGTGCGGGCCTTGAACCGCCGGGCGAACTGACTGACGCCCAGACCGGCCGCCGAGGCGAGGTCCTCCAGGGACAGCGACTCGGCGAGCCGGGCGTCGATCAGCTCCCGGACGGCCGCGAACTGCCGGTCGCCGAGCCCCCTTTGTCCTTCCTTCGGCTCGGCGTCGCGCTGCCGCACGCTGTGCCGGCGCGCCAACTGGGCCGCGGTCATCAGAGCGAGCTGCTCGGCGTAGGCGGCCCCGCTCGGCTCCCAGCGTCGGACGACCCCGTCGAGCGACAGCACGAGCTGTTCGAGGAGCGGGTCCGTGCCGCCCAGCTCCTCCCGCAGCCGCACCGGCCGCCCGTCGTCGTCCGCCGCCGACTGCAGAGCGGCGTCGGACAGATAGAAGTGCACCGTGCTGAGATGCCCGCCGAGCTCCACGTCCAGCTCCGTGCCGGCCGGGTGCAGGAACAGACCGCCGGGCGGCACCCGCCGTTGCGCGCCCAGACCCCGGCGCCCCCGCCGGACGGTCACCGGGCCGTCCAGATGCAGGATCAGCAGATGGCTGGCGGCTCCCGCGAACGAGTCCCGGTACGGCACCTCCCGCTGGGTCGACACGAACATCCGCTCCCAGCCGAGCCCCGCGCTGCTGCGGATATGACGCACCCCCGGCCGGGCCGGTATGCCGTGGGTGTCACCCAGCCCCAGTTCGCCCATCCGGCCCTCCTTCGCACCACGGCCAGTCTCGCCGCCCCGACCGCGGCCGGGCAAGCGGCAGCGGTCGCCGCCGTTTCCGTGCAGGCGGATGCTGTGTCTGTGCAGGACCGGCGGGTGCGGGGGGTTCGATACTGCGGCAGACGTCCGGCCCGGCAACGCACAGCACAGCACAGCACAGACAGCACAGGGCAGCACAGCATGGAGAGAGCGGCTTCATGAGGAGTTCCGTCAGGGGTTTCGTCCACACCACCGGCCCGAGCAGGGTGATCTTCGGCGCGGGCACCGTCGAGCGGGTGCGCGCCGAGGCGGAGCGGCTCGGCGCGACCCGGGTCCTGCTCCTGTCCGGCGGTTCCCCGGCCCTGCGCAAGGACACCGCCCGGCTCCGCGAGGCCCTGGGCGACCTGGTGGCGGCCGAGTTCGACGGCGCGGCGGCGCACACCCCCGTCGAGGTCACCGAGCGGGCGCTGGAACTGCTGCGCGAGCGGCGCGCGGACTGTCTGGTGGCGATCGGCGGCGGCTCGACGACCGGCCTGTCGAAGGCCCTCGCGGTCCGCACGGACCTGCCGCAGCTCGTCGTGCCGACCACCTACGCCGGTTCCGAGGTGACCTCCGTCCTCGGCGAGACGGAGAACGGCCGCAAGACCACCCGGTCCGCGCCCGCGATCCTGCCGGAAACGGTCGTGTACGACGTCGACCTCACCCTCGGACTGCCGCTCCCGATGTCCGTGACCAGCGGCGTCAACGCGCTGGCCCACGCCGTGGAGGCCCTCTACTCGCCGGACGCCACCCCCGTCACCGACGCCATGGCCCTGGAGGCGGTCGCCGCCGTCGCCCGCGCCCTCTCCGCCCTCCACGACGACCCCGCCGACCCCGCGGCCCGCGCCGAGCTGCTCCGGGCCGCGTGGCTCGCGGGCACCTGCCTCGGTGCCGTCGGCATGGGGCTGCACCACAAGCTCTGCCACACCCTGGGCGGCGCCTTCGGCCTGCCCCACGCCGAGACGCACACCGTGGTCCTCCCGCACGCCATGGCGTACAACGCGCCCGCCGCGCCGGAGGCGATGGAGCGCATCGCCCGCGCCCTGGGCGTGCCCGACGCCCCCACCGGAGTCTTCGACCTGATCACCCGGGCCGGCGGTCCGACGGCCCTGCGCGACCTCGGCCTGGCCGAGGCCGACCTGGACCGCGCGGCGGAACTCGCCACCGCGCAGCCGTACCCCAACCCGCGCGAACTCACCCGCGCCGGCCTCGCCGGCCTGCTGCGGGACGCCTGGCAGGGCCGCCGCCCGCAGCCCGCGGCCGGTTCGGCGCCCGACCTGCGCCCGCTCACCGACGAGGTCGTGGCCAGCTTCGGCAACTGCGCCGACCCGCGCCTCAGGCGGCTGCTCACCGACCTCGTGCGCACCCTGCACGCCTACACCGTCCGCAACGACCTGACCCCGGCGGAGTGGCAGCGGGCGATCGCCTTCCTCACCGAGACCGGCCACATCACCACCGACACCCGGCAGGAGTTCATCCTGCTCTCCGACACCCTCGGTGTGTCCAGCGTGGTCGACGCCCTCGCCAACTCCCGCACCCCGGACACCACTTCGTCCGCGATCCTCGGCCCCTTCTACGTCGCCGGACCACCCGCCGCCGCCTCCGGCAGCGACATCGCGGGCGGCCTCCCGGGCACCCCGCTGTGGGCCGACATCCGGGTCACCGACCGACGGGGCGCACCCGTCGCCGACGCCGTCGTCGACGTCTGGCAGTCCAACGAGGACGGCTTCTACGACGTCCAACTCCCGGACCTGGACGGGCCGGTGCTGCGCGCGAGGTTCACCACCGACGCGGACGGACGTCTCACGTTCTGGTCGATCCTGCCGTCCGCGTACCCGATCCCGGACGACGGCCCGGTCGGCCGGATGCTCGCCGCCGTCGGCCGCCACCCCTACCGCGCACCGCATGTGCACTTCCTCATCACTGCGCCGGGCCACCAGCCGCTGATCACCCAGCTGTTCGTGCGCGGCGGCGCCTACCTCGACGGCGCCCCCGGACAGCGCGACACGGTCTTCGGCGTCAAGGACGACCTCGTCACCGACTTCGTCCCGCACACCGGCCCCACGCCCGACGGCAGGCCGGTGGACGGCGAGTGGCGCCTGCTCGCATTCACCTTCCGCATCGCAAGCCTCCCGGAGTCAGGATGAGCACGCCCGAGCACTACGACACCGACGTCCTCGTCATCGGCAGCGGACCGGCCGGCGGCACCGCCGCCCTGGCGCTGGCGACCTACGGGGTGCGCACCCACCTGGTCACCAAGTACGGCTGGCTCGCCGACACACCGCGCGCCCACATCACCAACCAGCGCGCCATGGAGGTCTTCCGCGACCTCGGGATCGAGCAGCAGGCGCTGGAGAAGGGCACCCCGAGCCATCTGATGGGCGACACGGTGTTCGCCACCTCGCTCCTCGGCGACGAGATCGGCCGCATCCGCACCTGGGGCACCGGCGACGAGAGCCTCACCGAGTACGCGGCGCAGAGCCCGTGCGGGATGATCGACCTCCCGCAGACCTACCTGGAGCCCATCCTCCTCGCGGGCGCCGCCGAGCGGGGCGCGGTGATCCGGCTGAACACCGAACTCGTCGACTTCGAGCAGGACGCGGACGGCGTCACGGCCCGGCTGCGCGACCGGCCCACCGGAACCGAACACACCGTGCGCGCCCGGTATTTGGTCGGCGCCGACGGGGGCCGCAGCATCGTCGCGGACAAGCTCGGTCTGCCGATGGAGGGGCGGATGGGCAAGGCCGGCAGCATGAACATCGTCTTCCGCGCCGACCTCACGCCGTACGTCGAACACCGGCCCAGCGTCCTGTACTGGATCATGCGCCCGGGCGCCGACGTCGGCGGTATCGGCATGGGCCTGCTGCGTATGGTCCGCCCCTGGGACGAGTGGCTGATCGTCTGGGGCTACGACATCGACAACCCGCCGCCGCAGGTCACCGACGAGTCGGCGGCGGCGATCGTCCGCGACCTCGTCGGCGACGAACACCTCGACGTGCGGATCGACAGCGCCTCCCTGTGGACGGTCAACCACGCCTACGCGACCCGGCTGCACGAGGGCCGGGTCTTCTGCGCCGGGGACGCCGTCCACCGGCACCCGCCGTCCAACGGCCTGGGCTCCAACACCTCCGTGCAGGACTCCTACAACCTGGCCTGGAAGCTGGCGGCCGTGGTCAAGGGACACGCCGGGCCCGGACTGCTGGACACCTACTCCGACGAACGCGCCCCCGTCGCCCGGCAGATCGTCGAGCGCGCGAACCTGTCCCGGGACCAGTTCCTGCCGCTCTTCGAGGCCCTCGGCGTCGTCGGCGGGGACTCGAAAAGCTCGGAGGGCATCGCAAAGGCCCTGCACGCGGCGCGGCAGCCGGATGCCGACGGTGCGAAGAAGAGGCGGGCGATCCGCGAGGCGATCGAGCTGAAGCACTACGAGTTCAACGCCCACGGCGTCGAGCACAACCAGCGCTACCGGTCGGCCGCCGTCATCCCCGACGGCACCACCGAGACCGTCTCCCGCGACGACGAACTCTTCGGCCGCCCCACCTCCCGCCCCGGCGCGAAACTGCCGCACGCCTGGCTCGTCGACCACAAGGGCCGCCGCGTCTCGACGCTCGACCTGGTCGGCAGGGGCCGTTTCACCGTCGTCACCGGTCTGGCCGGCACCCACTGGGCCGACGCCGCCGACACCCTCGCCCGGGAGTTCGGCCTCGACCTGCGGGGCGTCGTCGTCGACCGGGACGTACACGACGCCTACGGCGAGTGGAGCCGGCGCGCCGAGATCGAGGAGGAGGGCGCGCTGCTGGTCCGCCCCGACGGCTACGTGGCCTGGCGGACACCGCGGGCCGCCGCCGACGCCACCGAGGCGACCCGGTTGCTCCGCGAGGCCCTGACGACGGTCCTCCAGCGCCCCGCCTGACAACCGCCCCCGCCTGACAGCCGTCCCGCGCGTAACAACTGTCACAACCTCGCACGGCTCCCCGGGATCGATTGATTGTCGATCGAAACCCATCGAAAATCGATGCATGAACTCGCTCTTCATCGCCATGCTCCGCGTCGGCATCGCGGGCGCCATCCTGCTCGGACTCTTCGGCCAGATCATCGTGATCCCGACGACGGCGGCCGACGAGGTCGACCTCTTCCCTCCCTACGCCCCGTTCGCCGCCCCCTATGTGACGGTGGCGATCATCGGCGTCGCCTGCGTCCAGGTGGTCCTCGGTGCGATGTGGATGCTGCTCACCATGGTCGAACGCGACGCGATCTTCACACCGCGCGCCTTCCGCTGGGTCGACACCATCATCGGCGCCTCGCTCGTGGCGACGCTGCTGGCGGTCGGCGTCACCGGGCATCTGGCCCTGGCCGAGATCCCGTCTCCCGGTGACGGGGACGACGTGATCGGCGCGCTGGGTGCCACGATCGTGGCTACCGCCGTGGGGGCGTCGTTCGCGATGCTCGTCGCCATCATGCGCGGTCTTCTGCAGAAGGCGACGAGTCTGCAGACCGAGATGGCCGAGGTCGTCTGATGGCGATCGTCGTCGACCTCGACGTCCAACTCGCCCGGCGCGGACTGTCGGTGGGGGAGTTCGCCGACGCCGTCGGCATCACCCCCGCCAATATCGCCGTACTGAAGAACGGCCGGGCGAAGGCGGTACGGTTCACGACCCTCGACGCGATCTGCCGCATCCTCGACTGCCAGCCCGGCGACGTCCTGCGCTGGGTCCCGGACGACGAATGACATACGCCCCGAGAAGACCGTGCTCGAACTCGGCGGGCACCGCCCCGAATGAGGGCCTGACGAGGCGTTTGTGGGGGTCGGCGGCCAGGAAAAATACCCCCAAGTCCGCCCGGAAGGAGAAGCCATGGCTCAGTCGGACGACGAGTGCCTGGTCGGGCTCGCGGCTCGGCTGGAGCGTGACGATCCCCGGTTCGCCCGGGCGATGAGCGCGGGCCGCCCCTCCCGGCCGCGCGAGTACCGCCGCACCGGCGCCTGGTGGGCACTGGCGGTCGCCATGGCCGTGCTGGTCACCGGTGTGGTCGTGGCCGACGGACTGCTCATCGCCACGGGCCTGGTCGCCGCCGGTATCGCCGCGCAGCTGTGCGACCCGCACCGGGCGCGGCGCTGATACGGGCGGTGGTCGTCCGGAGTTGACCGGCATTCGTCGATCTTGGCGTTTTGTGATGCGGTAGACTTCTTTACCGAACGATTACACTTCACTGAGTGAGATTTGGGGGGACGTGACATGGGTCGAGTGATCCTCGTGCGCGTCGACAAAGCCCCTCGCGACGGCGTTCCCGATACCGACTGCGCCGGCCCGAGTCGCCGCGCAGCGCGCTGACGCGCCCCGCCACACACCACTTCACTCTCACCTTCACGCCGCATCCGTACGGTCCCGCGCACCCCGCGCACCCCGCACTCCGTACGGCACCGACGACCACCCCGCGCCGAAGCGCGCCGATCGGCACCCGCAAGGGCACGTACCCCGCCGCCGAATCGACCACGGAGGACAGACGCCCGTGCACGACACCGCAGCCATGCTCATCGAACTCGGGGCCATCATCCTCGTCCTGGGCCTGCTCGGACGACTGGCCGGCCGGGTGGGCTTCTCGCCCATACCCCTGTACCTGCTCGCCGGCCTCGCCTTCGGCCAGGGCGGCATCCTGCCGCTCAGCGCCAGTGAGGAGTTCGTCGCCACCGGCGCCGAGATCGGCGTCATCCTCCTGCTGCTCCTGCTCGGCCTCGAGTACAGCGCCTCCGAACTCGTCACCAACCTCAAGACCCAATACCCCTCCGGCGCGGTCGACTTCGTCCTCAACGCGGTCCCCGGTGCCGTCATGGCACTGCTGCTCGGGTGGGGTCCGGTCGCCGCGGTCGCGCTCGCCGGCGTCACCTGGATCTCCTCCTCCGGAGTGATCGCGAAGGTCCTCGGCGACCTGCGCAGGCTGGGCAACCGCGAGACCCCGGTCGTCCTGGGCATCCTGGTCCTGGAAGACCTCTCGATGGCCGTCTACCTGCCGATCCTCACCGCCCTGCTGGCCGGGGTGAGCCTCGCGGGCGGCGCCGTCACCCTGCTGATCGCCCTCGGCACCGTCGGGACCGTCCTCTACGTCGCCCTGCGCCACGGCCGGCTGATCAGCCGCGCGGTCTCCTCCGACAGCGCGGAGATGCTGCTCCTGGTCGTGCTCGGCCTCACCCTGCTGGTCGCCGGCATCGCCCAGGAACTCCAGGTCTCGGCGGCCGTGGGCGCGTTCCTGGTCGGCATCGCCCTCTCCGGCGAGGTGGCCGAAGGCGCCCACAACCTCCTCACCCCGCTGCGGGACCTGTTCGCCGCCGTCTTCTTCGTCTTCTTCGGCCTGCACACCGACCCGGCCAGCATTCCGCCCGTCCTGCTTCCTGCCCTCGCCCTGGCCGCCGTCACCACCCTCACGAAGATCGCCACCGGCTACTGGGCGGCCCGCCGCGCCGGGATCTCGGCCAAGGGCCGCTGGCGGGCCGGCGGCACCCTGGTCGCGCGCGGCGAGTTCTCCATCGTCATCGCGGGGCTCGCCGTCGGCGTCGAACCCCGCATCGGCCCGCTGGCCACGGCGTACGTCCTGATCCTGGTCGTCCTCGGCCCCCTGGCCGCCCGCTGGACCGAACCCCTGGCCCGCCGCCTGACCCCCCTCAAACACCCCGAACCGAACACGCCCCCGGCCGCGACCGAGCCCGCAGAGCCAGCCGGAGCGGCCCACTGAGACGGCCCGGACGGCCCGGGCGGGCCCGGGCTGATCCGGCACTCAGGCGGCCCCTGGTCGTAGCCTTCGCGGGCTCGCGGATCCGGCACTCCGAGCCCACGAGCCGGGCCCACCGGGCTTGGCGGGACGACGGGAGTCGGCGGCCCTGGCACACGGCGTGCCGGGCGGGGCGGGGTGACACGGGTGAGCCGGGGAGAGTCGATGGGCCTGGCGCCTGATGGGCCGTGCGGAGTCGGCGGGTGTGGCGCACGGCGGATCGGGTGGGGCGCCGGTGGGCCGGGCGGGGGACAGGTGGGCCCACCGCACACCCGTCGGGGTGTCGCCCCACCACACGGATCACGGTGGCCCGGGCGGAGTCGGCGGGCTTGGCGCGCGGTAGATCGGCCGGAGTCGGCGGGCCTGGTGCACGGCGTGCCGGATGGGGTGGTGCCGGTGGACCGGGGGAGTCGATGGGCCTGGTGCATGGTGGGGCGGGATGGCGCCGGTGGGCCGGGCGGAACCGGTGCGCACTCGCCGGGGAGTCGCGCCGCCCGCGCGGGCCCTCCCCTGGCCCCACCCCGCGCGCCCCGTGCCGTCCTCGGCGTCTGCCGAACAGAGCCCCGCGAGGTCCGTCCTGGCTGCTCGCGGCGCGACCGAGCCGTGCCTCGACGGCTTCGAGCGGCACGCCTCGTGACGCCGCCGCGCGAACGGTGACGGGCTCCGGTCCCGGCGCGGCCTCGCCGGCGCCCCACCCGGAGGGCCGCCGTACCCCGACCCGGTGTTACTCCCGGCCGAGGATCGCCGCTGCCGCGTCCACGCCCTCTCGGGTGCCGATCACTATCAGGGTGTCGCCGCCGGTCAGGCGGAAGTCGGGCTTGGGGGAGGGGATGGCCTCGGCGCGGCGGAGTACCGCCACGATGGAGACGCCGGTCTCGGTGCGCATACGGGTGTCTCCCAGCGGCAGGCCGTTCCAGTGCGAGACCGCCGACAGTTCGATCCGCTCCGCCACCAGGCCCAGCTCGGTGGTGGAGAGCAGGTTCGGACTGTGGTGCTCCGGCATCATCGCGTCGACCAGCGCCGTCGCCTCGCCCGCCGTCAGATGCACCGACAGCGCGCAGGCGTCGGGATCGTCCTCGCGGTACGCGTTCAGCGTCCGCCCGCCGTCGCGGTGCGCGACCACCGACAGCCGGCTGCGCTCGCGCGTCGTGAGGTCGTAGCGGACCCCGATTCCCGGCAACGGCGTACTGCTCAGGCGCGGACTGCCCACGACTGCCCCCTGTCCGAATCTGCGTGCAACTGCTGATGCCAGCCTAACCAGCACCGCGACCGACGGGAGGGTGGGAGAATCGTCGGCCGGGATCCACACCGCCGTGGAAGGAGCCGTAAGGCATGATCGAATGGGTGTCCCTCAAGACCGGGACAAGGCCTGTTCCCCGTCCCGTCGCCACCCCGCTGGTGTGGGCCACGGCCTTCGGCGGGGCCCTCGCCCTGGTCGCCCTGCACAACGTGCTCGTCGGCCCCGACCGCCCCGGCCTCGCGCTGGCCGCGCTGTCCGTGCTCGCCGCCCTGCTGGGCCTGTGCGCCCGCTTCACCGCCGCCCCCGGCACCGCCATGCTGTGCTGGCTGTTCCTCAACGGCTTCGCGATCCCGCCCGTCGGCACCCTCACCTGGGCCGGACAGCGCGACACCCTCTGGCTCGGCTGCCTCTGCGCCGCGACCCTCCTCGGCACCGGCCTGGCCCGCCTGCACCACGCCCGCGCCGCCTACCGAAGAGTCAGTAGTTCTCCCACTCGTTGAGCACGTACTCCAGCACCGCCGGATCCATCAGCGTGCTCGGCCGTACGTCCTCACGGCGGCGGTCCACGGGGAACACCGTGGCCGCCTTCAGCACCGAGTCGTCGAGATAGCGCAGCCGCGGCGCGTCCGAGGCCAGCCGCAGGGCCGGGGGCGTGTCCGTGCCGGGCGCGGCCAGCACGAATCCCCAGTTGCCGAAGCTCGGCACGTCGACCTGGAACT
This sequence comes from Streptomyces vulcanius, assembly GCF_042653945.1. Taxonomy (NCBI): domain Bacteria; kingdom Bacillati; phylum Actinomycetota; class Actinomycetes; order Kitasatosporales; family Streptomycetaceae; genus Streptomyces; species Streptomyces vulcanius. Next base: position 40,559 of record NZ_JBHSFK010000016.1, read on the forward strand.
CCGTCGTCGCGAACCCGGCCTCCTCGATCGTCGCCGCGATCGACCAGAACGTCTTGGGCGCGAAGAACGGCGACCCGCTCTGCACCATCACCCTGCTCTGAGGCGTCAGCACCTGGCCGAGCAGGCTGTAGAACTCCACCGAGTACAGCTTGGCCAGCGCCGCCGTGTCCGGGTCGGGGAAGTCGACGACGACCGCGTCGTACCGCTGCCGGGCGTCCCGCAGCCAGTTGAACGCGTCGGCGTTGACCACCTCGACCCGTGGATCGGCCAGCGCCGAGCCGTTCAGCTTCCGCAGCGGCGCGAAGTCGCGGGCGAGCCGGGTCATGGCCGGATCCAGTTCCACCAGGGTGACGTGCCGTACGTCGTCGTAGCGCAGCACCTCGCGCAGCGCGAGCCCGTCGCCGCCGCCCATGATCAGCACGTTGCCGCGGCGGCCCGAGAGCGCCGGGTGGACCAGGGACTCGTGGTAGCGGTACTCGTCGACCGAGCTGAACTGCAGATCGCCGTTGAGGAAGAGCCGCATGTCCGGCTCGCCCGTGAAGGCCGTGGAGCGGGTGACGACGATCTCCTGGTACGGCGTCGTCTCGGCGTGCACGACCGGGTCCCGGTACAGCTGTTGACGGGCCGTCACCTCCAGGTCGTCCGCCAGCGCGTACGCCGTCCCGAGCACCGCCAGCACCCCGGTCACCCCGGCCAGCAGCCCGAGCCGGACCCGGCGCCTGGTCTGCCGGCGGAAGATGAACACCACCACGACCACACCGGCCACCGCGTTGACCGCGCCCACCACCAGCGCGCCCTTCAACTGCCCGAACGTCGGCAGGAGCAGCAGCGGGAAGCACAGCCCGCCGACCAGCGCGCCGATGTAGTCGACGGCGAACATGTCGGCGACCGCGCTGCCCGCCTCCTGCCGCCGGATCCGCTGCAACAGCGTCATCAGCAGCGGTATCTCGGCGCCGATCAGCGTCCCGATCGCCAGTGTGATCACGACCATCACCGGGGTGTAGAGCTGCAGCCAGGCGAACGCCGCGTACAGCACCAGCACCGACAGCCCGCCGGTCAGCGCCAGCGCGCCCTCCACCAGCGCGAACGCGCCCACCGGGCGGCGGCGCAGTGGTTTCGCGGCGAGCGAGCCGACGCCCATCGCGAAGACCATCACGGAGATGACCAGGGAGGTCTGCAGCACGGAGTTGCCGACGAGGTAGCTGCCCAGCGCGGTGAGCGCCAGCTCGTAGACGAGGCCGCAGGCCGCGCAGAGGAACACGGCGAGCAGGAGCAGGAAACGCGCCCCCCGGGAGTACCGGGGGGCGGCCGGGGGAGGAGCGGTGGCGGAGTTCCGCTCGGCGGTGACGGTCATGGGGGCGGTGCCTACGAGACCGCGGCGCCGACCAGGAAGGCGGTGCCCAGGTACATACCGGCCTGGACCCAGGCGCCGGGGTGCGGGCGGCCGTCGCCGTCGTCGAGCACCACCGCGCCCATCTGACCCGGCGTCAGCAGGCCGATCACGATACCGACCAGCGTCATCACCAGCACCCCGGCGAGGCCGTACAGCAGGGTGCTCAACAGGCCGTAGCCCAGGCCCTGTTCGGACTCGCTCGCGCGGATGGCCTCCATGATGACCAGGCCCACGGCGATGGACTGGCTGCCCAGCAGGACGGCCGCGCCGCGGTTGCGCTCGGTCCACACCACGTGGAAGAGCCTGCCGGGTGTCACCAGGTCGAGGGCGAGGAAGCCGGCGGCCATCACCGTGAGGCCCACGACTCCGTAGAGCAGGGCCTGGCCGGTCGACTCGAGGATGTCGGTCACTGCGTTGCCTTTCCTGAGAGCGTCGTCACAACTCGCGGGGCCGGTGGGCCGGTCCGTCACTTGCCTTCGCCGGGGCCGCCGCCCCGGAAGCTCGCGCTGTCCGGGTCGGGCCAGCCGCCGAGGTACTGGCTGTGGCGGTGGTAACCGTTGCGGTAGTCCTCTATCGCGATCCGGCTGCCGGCGCCGTACGGCGAGACGGTGACCAGGTCGTCGCCGTAGCGCAGGAACTCCGAGCTGTCGCCGTTGGCACGGTCGAGCGCCGCGCGATGGCCGTGGATCGCGTCGGCGACCACGACCGGGTTGCTGTCCCGGTCGACCCAGGCCGGCCCGTTCGCGGTGTAGGTGTCGCGGATCCAGCCGCGCGGCACTCCGTTGCTGTCCCCGGAGGAGCAGGCGCCGAGCAGGGCCACGGTCAGTGCGACCCCGGCCGCCGCGCGGACGCGTCGCGAACTCTTCGGAAAACGGCTGAACACGATCCCCCCGTTCGGATCTTGCTATGAGCGGCGCCGAGTATGGCACACCAGGTCGGCGGGGGTGGAGTGGTGGGAGGAGGAACGACGGGTTCCGCGGGCGCGCGTACGCCGTACCCGCAATCGGGTGGCCGTACGTCCCCTGTGTCCGCCGGACGGCCGGGGCACCCCGACGACCGGGTCCGGGTGGAGATCGCCGACGACGTCGTCGGCGTCGGCGCGGCCGGGCGCCGGGCCTGTGAACCGGCGCGCGGCGAGATCCTCGCCGAACTCGACCACGACGACCTGCCGGCCAAGGACTGTCTGGCCGAGCTCGGCACGGCCTGCGACGCGCCCCCCGAGGCCGTGTTCGTCCACAGCGACACCGCGCAGATCACCGAGGACGCCGAGCGGGACGACAGCCGCTTCAACGGGGGCGCCAACCTCATGAAAAGACGATAAAGGCGCGGCCTGATCCATGGACGAGGATCAACCGAACGAAGGCAGTAGCCCTTGTCGCTCGGCCTCTTTCAATGTGGGTGCCGCTGCGTCCTTTTCGGAAATCAGCGGTGTGATGTCCGGGGGCCATTCGATGGCCAGCGCCGGGTCCAGCGGATTGATTCCGAACTCGCGTTGGGGAGTGTACGGCTCGGAACAGAGATAGACGACGGTGGAGTCCTCTTCCAGTGCCATGAAGGCGTGCCCCAGCCCTTCCGCCAGATAGAGGGAGCGGTGCGTGGTGTCGTCGAGGCGCACGGCCTCCCATGTGCCGAACGTCGGGGAGCCGACGCGGATGTCGACCACCACGTCGAGGACGGCGCCGCCGACGCAGGTGACGTACTTCGCCTGCCCCGGCGGGACGGCCGCGTAGTGGACGCCGCGGAGCGCGCCGCGCACGGAGCGCGAGAGGTTGGCCTGCTCAAGACGGAGTCCATGGCCGACGGCGTCCCGGAAGGCGCCGCCCTTGAACCACTCGTGGAAGCGTCCCCTGTCGTCCGGGAACACCCTGGGCGTGTCGACCCAGGCTCCGTCGATGCCGAGCGGTTTCACGTGGTCGCCTCCCTGCGCCGTGGCATGAGCGGTTGTTCCCGGGCACCTTCCAGCAGCCCCAGCAGGTAGTGGCCGTATCCGCTGCCGAGGAGCGGGCGGGCCAGTTCACGGAGTTGGCCGTCGTCGATCAGGCCCGCCCGCCACACCGTCTCCTCGACGCAGCCGACCTTGAAGCCCTGGCGCTCCTCCAGCACCCGGACGAACTCGGAGGCCTGGACGAGGGAGGTGAAGGTCCCGGTGTCGAGCCACGCGGTGCCCCGGTCGAGCCGGGTGACGTGCAGTACCCCGGCGTCCAGGTAGGAGCGGTTGAGGTCGGTGATCTCCAACTCGCCCCGCACGCTGGGCCGTAGACCGCGGACGATGTCCACGGCGCGGTGGTCGTAGAAGTACAGGCCGGGCACCGCGTACCGGGACCTCGGCCGGGCCGGCTTCTCCTCGATGGACACCGCCCGGCCCTGTTCGTCGAACTCCACGACGCCGTACGCCGAGGGATTGGCGACCTGGTACGCGAACACCCGGCCGCCCTCCGGGTCGTCGTGCAGGGCGAGTCGTGAGCCGAGGCCGCTCCCGTGGAAGATGTTGTCGCCCAGAATCAGGGCGACGGACCCGTCTCCGATGAATTCGGCCCCCAGGAGGAGGGCATGGGCGACGCCCTCCGGGTGCTGCTGCGCCAGGTACTCCAGACGCAGCCCCAGCCGGCTTCCGTCGCCGAGCAACCGGCGGAACTGGGGCTGGTCCTCGGGTGTGGTGATGACCAGGATCTCGTGAACTCCGGCCATCACCAGCGTGGAAAGCGGGTAGTAAATCATGGGTTTGTCGAAAACGGGCAGCAAATGCTTTGACACCGAGCGGGTCAGCGGCCAGAGCCGCGAGCCGGTTCCCCCGGCCAACAGAATTCCGCGCACGCCGGCAGCCTAGGCGAATGAGCGGAGAATACCGGTTTTTCGCACCGGTTCATTTCATGCATGTCGGATATCGCAGAATGAGCCGCAGCGTGTCGGTCAGGACCGCGGTGGGGGCCGTGGGATCCGCGATGCGCTGGACGCCCAGGCCGATACCGAGGCCGAGCAGAGCCGTCGCCGCCTGCTCGGCCGGCATGGCGAGTGTCGTGCCGGTGTCCCGGGCGAGGGTGACGAGCAGCTGCGCGAGCACCTCGCGCACGGCGGCCACGCGCGCCGTGATCTCCTGCCGCAGCTCGCCGTCGTGCCGGGCACCGGTCAGGAACTCGACTTCGAGCGTCGTCCAGGCCTCCTCCCCGATATGGGCCTCACCCCACGCGGTGAAGGCTGCGAGCCGGTCGTCGACCGGGCCGTCGCCCATCACGGAGGCGGCCAGCAGCGTCAGTTGCTCGGCGCGCACATCGTCGAGGACGGCGAGGCAGAGGTGGCCCTTGCTCCGGAAGTTGGAGTACACGGCCCCCTTGGAGTAACCCGCCGTCTCGGCGACCTCGCCGAGGGAGGTGGCGGCATAGCCCTTGCGCAGGAACAGCTCCCGCGCCGTCGCGACGAGCCGCTCCCGGGTGCGCTCCTGACTCTCGGCGCGGCTGAGGCGGGCCATGGTGGTGCACCTTTCTGGACGTCTGGTCCGGATCCTATCCCCGCCCTGCTCTGGTCCCGCTCATTCGGATACCGCTAGTATCCCGATCTCATCGGTATCCCGAATGCCCCGGAGCCCCCTGTGACCCCTGCCGGCACACGTACGACCCCTGCCCGAGGACTGGTGCTGGGCTGCGGCGGAACCCTCGGCGCCGCCTGGACGACCGGCGCCCTGCACTCGCTGCGCCAGGCCCTGGACTGGGACCCGCGCGAGGCCGCGGTGCTGGTCGGCACCTCGGCGGGCGCGGAACTGGCCGCTCTGCTCGGCGCCGGCATCGGCGTCGACACACTGCTCGCCGCCCAACTCGCCGAATCGGACGCCCCGCCCGAGCTCGCCCGCCACTTCGCGGCACCGCCCCGGGGCATCCCGCCCCGGCCCGCCGCCTTCCCGGGCTCGCCGGGACTGGCCCGGCGCGCGTTACGGCGTGAGATCCCCGCCTTGGCCGGACTGTCCGGCGCGCTGCCGCAGGGCCGCGGCGACGCCCGCAGGCTGACGGCCCTCGCCGACTGGCTGGCGCCCGGCGGACGGTGGGTGTCGCATCCGGCGACCTGGCTGGTCGCGACCGACTTCGACACGGGACGCCGTACCGTCTTCGGACACCCCGACACGCCGGAGGCCGCGCTGCGGGACGCACTGCGCGCGTCCTGGGCGGTCCCCGGGTGGTTCCCGCCCGTGCGCATCGGCGGACGGCGGTACGCCGACGGCGGCATCCTCTCCACCGCCTCGGCCGACCTCCTCGTACCCGCCGGCCTCGACGAGGTGTACGTCCTCGCGCCCATGAGTTCGTCGACGCCGGCGCCCCGCACCGGGCTCGGCCGGGCGGAGGCGCTGCTGCGGCGGGCGATGACCCGCACCCTGGACGCCGAGTGCGCCGCGCTGCGGGCGGCCGGCACCCGGGTCGTGCGGATCGAGCCCACGGCCACCGACCTGAAGGTCATGGGCGGCAACGCGATGGCCGCCGGACGGCGTCTCGCCGTACTCGAAACGGCGCTGCGGACGACACGGGCCGTCGTCCGCCGGCACATCGGCACACGGACGGGAGCCTGAGATGCGGGAATCCCGCGACGTGGAGGCGCTGGTCATCGGCAGCGGTATGTCCGGGATCGGCGCGGCCGTGGCGCTGCGCCGGGCCGGCGTGCGGGACCTGGTCCTTCTCGAGAAGGCCGACGACCTGGGCGGCACCTGGCGGGACAACACCTACCCGGGCTGCGCCTGCGACGTCCCCTCCGCCCTGTACTCCTACTCCTTCGCACCCAACCCGGAGTGGACGCGGGCCTTCGCCGGACAGGCCGAGATCCGCGCCTACCTCCGCGACACGGCCGCCGCCCACGGCGTCACCCCGCTCGTGCGGTTCGGCACCGAGGTGATCCGGGCCCGCTGGAGCCCCGGTGACGCCCGCTGGCACGTCGAGACCACCCGCGACCACTACACGGCCCGCCTGCTGGTCTCGGCGGCCGGACCGTGGCACGAGCCGCGGATCCCCGACATCCCCGGGCTTGCCGACTTCCCCGGCGAGGTCTTCCACTCCGCGCGCTGGCGGCACGACCACGACCTGGCGGGCGCGCGGGTCGCCGTCGTCGGCAGCGGGGCGTCGGCCGTGCAGTTCGTGCCCGCGATCCAGCCGAGAGTCGCCCGGCTGCACCTGTTCCAGCGCACCGCCCAGTGGGTGCTGCCCAAGCCCGACCACCACGTACCGCGCGCCGAACGATGGCTCCTGCGCCGGCTGCCCGCCGCCCAACACGCCCTGCGGGGCGCCGAGTACGGCGCGCTGGAGGCCCTCGGCGTCGGCTTCCGCCACCCCGCCCTGCTGCGCGCGGTGCAGAAGGTGGGCGCCCTCCATCTCGCAGCCACCGTCAAGGACCCGCGACTGCGCAGCTCCCTGACGCCCGATTACACCCTGGGCTGCAAAAGGCTGTTGCTCTCCAACACCTATTATCCGGCGCTGACCCGGCCCAACGTCACCCTCCACGCCACCGCCGTCAAGGCCGTCGACGGCAACCGCCTCATCGGGGCGGACGGCAGCACCGCGGACGTGGACACCGTCGTCCTCGGCACCGGCTTCCACATCCTCGACATGCCGATCGGCCGGCGGGTGTTCGACGCCGACGGCGCGAGCCTGGACGACCACTGGAAGGGCAGCCCGGACGCCTATCTGGGCACCACCGTGAGCGGATTCCCCAACGCTTTCGTCCTGCTCGGACCGCACCTCGGCACCGGGCACTCGTCCGCGTTCATGGTCCTCGAAGCCCAACTGGCCTATCTGGCGGGCGCGGTGCGCCACTTCCGCTCGGCGGGCTGGACCAGCATGGACGTACGCCCGGAAGTACAGGCCGCGTTCCGTGCCGAGGTCCGGCAGGCGCTGCCGTCGACGGTGTACAACGCGGGCGGCTGTGCCAGTTACTACCTCGACGCCAACGGCGTCAACAGCTTCAGCTGGCCCTGGTCGACGGGACGGATGCGGCGACGACTGGCCCGCTTCGACCCCGAGGCGTACCAGGCCCGTTGAGATCATTCCTCGCCGAGAAGCTCGCGGACCCCCTCCGCGCGCGGGGAACCGAGCGCCGTGTAGAGGGCCAGGGCCTCGCGCACATGGCGTCCAGCCCGTGCCGGCTCCCCAACGGCCCGCAGCACGGCGGCCGTTCCGACGTGGGCGCGGGCCTGTTCCTCCTGCTCCTCGATCCCGCGCGCCACTTCGAGCGCCGCGGCGTGCGCGTCGAGCGCCTCGGCGGACCGGCCGACGCCGTGCAGGGCCTCGCCGAGGCCGTTCAGGGCACCTGCCTCGCCGTAGTGCTCCCCGGATCGGCGGAACAGCTCCAGGGCCTCGCGCTGGTGCTCGGCAGCCTCCTCGTGCCGGCCGAGACCGCTCAGCGCGTTGCCCAGGTTGGACAGGGCGTGTCCCGTCCCGCTGGTGTGCGCCAGCCGGCGGAACAGCGCCAGCGCCCGCTCGAAGTGCCCGGCAGCGGCGGCGTGGTCGCCCAGCCGCGCCAGCAGGATGCCGAGGTTGCCCAGGGCGCTGGCCTCGCCGGTGGAGTGGTTCACGGTCCTGTACAGCTCCAGTGCCCGCTCGTAGCGCTCGACGGACGCCTCGAAGTCCTCCAGCAACTCCAGCACGATGCCCAGGTTGTTGAGCACGTCCGCCTCGCCGTGCGCGTCGCCGACCGAACGGAACAGCACCACCGCCCGCTCGTGCTGCTCGGCCGCCTCGCGGTAGCGTCCGCGCAGTTCGTGCAGGACTCCGACATTCGTCAGGTGCCGGGCCTCACCGGCCGCGTAGCCGATACGGCGGCACAGCGCGAGGGCGCTCTCGTGGTCGCGCAGGGCGCTGTCGTAGTCGCCGAGCCGCCGGTGGACGGCGCCGAGACAGGCGAGGACATCGGCCTCGCCCCGCGCGTCCCCCACCGAGCGTGCGGCCCGCAGCGCGTACGTGTGGACGGTCAGGGCGTCCGTGTAGTGACCCGAGCGCTCGTAGTGCCGGTGCAGCGTGGTGGCGAGGCGCACGGTGTGCCCGGAAGGGCCCGGCTCCCCGGTCCGTGAGCACAGCGCCACCAGCGTGGGCTGGGCGGCGCTCAGCCAGGCGCGGGCCTCCTCGGCGGTCCGCAGCGGCGGCAGCCCGGTGTCCGGCCGGTCGACGGCGGGACGCAGATGGCGTTCGGCGGGGTAGAGCACGTCCATGGCCGCCGCCGACGCCGCCAGGGAGTGGTCGAGCAGCCGGGTGAGCGCGGCGTCGCGGTCCTCCGACGGGTCGTGCAGGCCGGCCAGCTCCGCCGCGTACACCCGTAACAGGTCGTGCATGCCGTACCGGCCGGCGGCCGTGCGGTTCAGCAGGTGGGCGCGGGCCAGTTCGTCGAGCGCCCGTCGGACGCCGTCCACGGACCCGCCCGCGAGCGCGGCGGCCGAGTGCGTGTCCACGTCGGGTCCGGGGTGCAGGCCCAGGAGCCGGAAGAGCCGGGCGGGCAGCTCGGCGAGCCGGGCGTAGGACCAGGAGAACACGGCACGTACGGCGGCACGCGGGTCGTCGCCCGAGTCCAGCAGGTCCAACCGCCGCTGATGGTCCCGGAGTTCGGACACCAGACCGGCGAGCGGCTCGCCCGGCCGGGACAGCACCAGCTCGGCCGCCACCCGCAGGGCCAGCGGCAGTCGCGCGCACTGCTCCGCGAGGTCCACGGCGACGGCGTGCTCCGCGTCGGCCCGCTCGCCGATCAGCGCCCGCAGCAACTCCAGGGAGTCGGCGGGGGAGAGCGCGTCGAGGATCACACGGTGGGCGCCGTGCATCGACACCAGCGCCCCCAGCGAGTCCCGGCTGGTGATCAGCACCCGGCAGCCGGGGCTCCCCGGCAGCAGATGCCTGACCTGGGCGGCGGACGCCGCGTTGTCGAGGACGACCAGCAGTCGCCGTCCGTCGAGGGCCGTGCGGTAGCGGGCCGCGCGGTCCTCCAGCCGCAGCGGGACCTCCTGCCGGGGGACGCCGAGGGCGGTGAGGAATCCGGTGAGCGCCTGGGCCGCCGACACCGGTTTCTGCGGGTCGTAGCCCCTGAGGTCGACGTAGAGCTGCCCGTCGGGGAAGCTGCCTCGCGCCTGGTGGGCCCAGTGGACCGCCAGCGCCGTCTTGCCGACGCCCGCGGTGCCCGAGACGGCGGACACGACCACCGCGCGGCCGTCTCCGACGATCAGGTTCCGGGTGAGCACGGCGAGTTGTTCGTCCCGCCCGATGAACGGCCGTACATCCATCGGAAGTTGAGCCGGGACCGGGATCGCCGGGACCCGAGGTGCCGTCGGTTGCGGTGCGACGGCGGCGCCCCTCGACAACTCCTCGTGCAAGGCACGCAGTTCGGGGCCCGGAGGGACGTCCAGCTCGTCCGCCAGATGCTGCCGGATCTCGGCGTGGGCCCGCAGTGCCTCCGCCGTCGAGCCGACGGCGGCCAGGGCGCGGATCAGCAGCACGGCCAGCTGCTCGGACAGTGGGTGTTCGGCCGTCAGGGGCCGCAGAAGCTCCGGCACCCGCTGCGGGCAGCCCTGCCGCAGACAGACCTGGGCCCAGGCGAGCGCCGCCTCCAGACGTTCCTGGCTCCAGCCCGTCCGCATGCGCTCGGCCCAGGCCCCGGGCAGCCCCGCCAGCGGGGTGCCGCGCCACAGCCGCAGCGCCTCCTCGAGGAAGAGCACGCGTTCCGGGTCGGAGAGCGACGGCTCACGCCCCCGCGCGACCAGGGAGCGGAAACGTGTGAGGTCCACGGCGTCGTCGTCCGCCTCCAGCACGTAACCGCCGGAGATCCGGCCGAGCCGGATCGCCGGCTGGCCCGCCTCCTGGCCGCCCTCCGCGGCCACGGCCTCGTCGAGGAGCCGCCGCAACCGGCTGATGTGGGAGTAGACGACCGAGCGCGCGCCGTCCGGCGGGTCGCCGTCCCAGAGCCGGCCGACCAGTGTCTCCACGGTGACGGGCCGTCCCGCGTCGGCCGCCAGCGCGGCCAGGACCGCCCGTCTGCGCGGCTGTCCCAGGTCCAACCCGCCCCGCGCGACGCGCAGTTCCAGCGGACCGAGCAGATGGAGCTTCACCGGCCCTCCGTCGCAAGGTTTTCGCAAGGCCGATCCTAGATCCTCACATCGTCGGTCGTCAGGCGGACGGATCAGCCCTCGTAGGGACTCGGCGGCACGGGCCGGTTGTTGAGGTCCACGGACAGGAAGATGTCGTTCGCGACCGGCGCGCGCAGTTCCTCGGCGAGCTGGCCGATGAGGCCCGCGGTACGGGCGAGCAGGGCGAAGGCGCGCAGCAGTTCCAGCGGAAGGCCGAGGTCGGCGAGCGCGGCGCCACAGACCCCGGCGCCATTGAGCGGCAGCGTTCTGCCCAGCACCCGGGGGTGGACGCGGCCGATGGCGGCGAACAGGGCGAGGTGCGGGCCGAACTGGCCCTCCTCGCGGGCGATGCGGAACAGGCGGGGCGTACGGGGGTCGCCCTTCTTGTGGACGTGGTGCCCAAGACCTGGGATCAGCCGCCCGGCCTCCCGGGCCGATCGCACGGCGGTGAGGGCGAGCGCGTCCCAGCCGGCGTCGTCGCCCGGGAGGCCTTCCCCGTCCTCCGTCTCTGCCAGGACGTCGTGCAGGAACCGTCCGCAGTCCTCCGTGACGCCCAGGAAGCGTGAGCCGCCGCCGAGGAGGCCGGCCGCGAGGGCGCCCTGGACGGAGTCCGGGGCGGAGAGGTACGTCAGCCGTGCGGTGATGGCCGTCGGGGTGAAGCCGTGGTCGGCCAGCGCGGCCAGCACCGCCTCGAAGACGCGGACCTCGCCCCGGGACGGCCGGCGCTGCGTCGCCAGCCAGAACGCCAGCTCACCGAAGCCGACTTCGCCCATCACCTCCTCGGCGAGGTCGTGCCCGAGGAGGGTGATCCGCTCCAGGGAGGAGGCGCCGAGGGCTGTCGGGTACTCAGACATCGTCGTCCTTCGTCGGTTTGGCCAGCCACGCTCGCAACTCGGCGCCGTGTTCGTCGAGTTCGGGAGGCGGCAGCCGGTACGTGGCCGGTGACTCGGAGAAGCGGATCGGGTGCCGGGTCGTGGGAACCGCCCGCTCGCCCTCGCCGACCTCGACGACGGGTTCGAGCCCGAAGCGCTCGGCCATCGCGAACCCGCCGTCGATGGTGTTGATCGGCCCGCACGGCACCCCGGCCGCCACCAGCAGGTCGAACCACTCCAGCGCGGTGCGGGTCCGCAGCCGCTCCACCAGGATCGGCCGCAACTCCTCCCGGCGCTCGGTGCGGTCGGCGTTGCGGCCGAACCGCGGGTCGTCGGCCGTCTCCGGGGTGCCGAGCACCTCGCACAGCCGGCGGAACTGCCCGTCGTTCGCCGCCGTGACGATCAGCTCCCGGTCGGCCGTCGGCAGGGGCTCGTACGGGAACACGCTGGGGTGCGCGTTACCCATCCGGTGGGGCACGGTCCCGCCGGCGACATACGCCGAGCTGTGGTTGACCAGCCCGGTCAGCGCCGAGGACAGCAGGTTCACCTCGACGAGTTGGCCCCGCCCGGTGGCGTCCCGGTGCCGCAGCGCGGCGAGGATGCCGATCGCCGCGTGGTTGCCCGCCATCACGTCGAACACCGAGATCCCGGCCCGGTACGCGGGCCCCTCGGGGTCGCCGGTGAGGCTCATCAGCCCGGAGACGGCCTGGACCATCAGGTCGTACCCCGGCACGTGCCGCCCCGCGTCCGTCCCGAACCCGGTGATCGACGCGTACACCACCCCCGGGTTGCCGGCGCTCACCGAGGCGTGGTCGAGGCCGTACCGGGCCAGTCCGCCCGGCTTGAAGTTCTCGATCACCACATCCGCGCGCCGGGCCAGTTCCCGGGCGATCCTGGCGTCCTCGGGGTCGTGGAAGTCCAGCGCGATCGACCGTTTCCCCCGGTTGACGCCCAGGTAGTAGGTCGACACGCCGTCCCGCACCGGAGGCGTCCAGGTGCGGGTGTCGTCCCCGGCCGGGCCCTCCACCTTCACCACGTCCGCCCCGAGGTCCGCCAGCAGCATCGTGGTGTACGGCCCCGCGAGGATCCGCGAGAAGTCCGCCACCAACAGCCCGTCCAGGGGCCCGCGCACACCGTCGTCCGTCATGGTCTACGACTCCTGTCGCACGGCCACGCCCTCGCCGCGGTACTCGCTGTAGGTGTACGGGTTGGAGATCGGCTCGGTGTCCGGGATCTCCGGCGCCATCGCCTCCCGCCACGCCTCCTCGCCCAGGGTCGCGCGGGCGTACTCGACGGTGGCGCCCACCGCGTCGCGCGCCCTGCGCAGATCGGTACCGAGCAGCTCGTGGCGGTACTTGACCACTCTTCCGTTCACCACGACCGTGTCCACGTCCGCCCGCTGGGCCTGAAGGACCACATGCCCGTAGGGGTGCAGGAGCGGGAACATCGCGGGGGAGCGGTCGTTCCGTATCAGCACGAGGTCGGCCTTCTTGCCCGGCGTGAGCGAGCCGATCGTCCCGTCCAGGCCGAGCGCCCGCGCCCCGCCCAGGGTGGCCCACTCGACGACCTCCCGCGCGCGCAGCGGGTGGTGCACCACCGTCTCGCCGGTCGCGTGCGCCTCCAGGTGCTCGCGGGCGCGGTCGGCGGACAGCGTGGCGCGCATCGCCGAGAACAGGTCGGCGCTGAACCACACCCCGGTGTCCATCGACAGCGACACCGGGATGCCGTGCCGCCGCAGCCGCCAGGTGGGCGGGTAGCCCTGCCCGGCGTTCTGCTCGCTCTCCGCCGACACCGAGACCCGCCCGCCGGAGGCGGCGATCCGCTGGTAGGAGTCCTCGGCGAGGGTCGAGGAGTGCACATAGGTGACGTCCGGCGTCATGAACCCGTGGTCCCACATCAGCCGGATCCCGTCGTCGCCGGTCGCGCCCCACACCCCGGCGTGCGTGGTGACCGGCAGCCCGAACTCCCGGGCCGCCTCGAACGCGGCCTTCTCCGGGAACGCCGCGTCGCCCGTGACGTCGAACGCCAGCTGGAGGCCCAGCATGTCGTCCCGCGCGGAGAAGTGCCGGTCCACGAAGGAACGGAACGAGGCGGAACGGGTCCACTCCCAGGGCGCGCCCAGGAGATTGCCGTACGCCAGGACGAAGCGGCCGGGTACGGACCGCAGCGCCTCGACCGCCGCGTCGCCGTGCTCGGGGGTCTGCAGGCCGTGCGACCAGTCGACCGTCGTCGTCACGCCCGCGTCGAGCGCCTCGACGGCCGACAGCAGGTTGCCCGCGTGGATGTCCTCCGGACGGAAGATCCTGCCCCAGTTGAGGTAGTAGAAGACGAAGTACTGCGACAGCGTCCAGTCCGCGCCGAAGCCGCGCAGCGCGGTCTGCCACATGTGCCGGTGGGTGTCGACCATGCCGGGCATGAGGATGCCGCCGCCGGCGTCCACCACGACCGCGTCGTCCGGTGCGGCCAGTCCGTGTCCGACCCGCTCGATACGCTCCCCGCGCACCAGCACGTCCCCGCCCTCCAGCACACCGATCGCGGGATCCATGGACAGCACGGTGGCGTTGCGGAAGAGGAGCGGGCGGCCGGCGGTCAGTTCGTCCGGGCGCGGGGTGTCGTACGTCGTCATGAGGTCCTGCCTCCTTGGAGCACGAAGTCGAACTCGGCATGCAGGTAAGGCGTTTCGCAGCGGCCTCCGTCGGGGGCGGGCCCGGCCGGCCGCTCGGCGAAGTCGACGACCAACTGGTCCTTGGTGCCGAACACGACGTCGGTGTCCAGATAGGGGGATCCGGACCGGAACAGATGGGTGATCAGCCGCGCGTAACCGGGGTGGTCGATGAGGAAGTGGATGTGCGCGGGCCGGTAGTGGCTGATGGAGGTCCGGCCGATGAGCGCGCCGACCGGCCCGTCCATCGGGATCGCGTAGCCGAGCGGCGCGATGGTGCGCACGCAGTACGTCCCGTCCGGCCGCGTACGGTACTTGGCGCGCAGCCGCGCCTCGTCGACCGCCGGGAGCTGCGCCTCGTAGGCGCCGTCCGTGTCGGCCTGCCACACGTCCAGGACGACGTCCGGCAGCGGAGTCCCGTCGAGGCCGAGGACACGGCCGGTGACATACAGGGGAGTGCCCTCGACGCCCTCCGCCATGTCGTGGCCGTACGGCGCCGGCGGCGAGCCGTCGATGTGGAACGGGCCGAGGACGGTGGCCGGGGTCGACTCCGGCGCGAACCGGTGGTTGAGCTGGACGACGAGGGTGCTCAGGCCGAGCACGTCGGAGGCGAGGATGAACTCCTGCCGCTTGTCGTCGCACATCCGCCCGGTCGCCGTGAGCCACTCCACGGCCGCCAGCCACTCCTCCTCGGTGAGCCGGACCTCGCGGGCGAAGGCGTGCAGATGCCGTACCAGCGCCGACATGAGTTCGGCGTCCCGGGGCGAGTGGGCGGTGGCCCAGCGTTTCTCCGCGAGGGCGGTGAGGTTCTCCTCCGTCACGAAGGCCATGGAATCCTCCTTGATCCGGCCGGCCGACGCTGTGCGGACGAGTGTCCGTACAGCGGTCACTCTGCCTCGCGATCAAGGGGGAGGCAAGGGGGAGGTGGGTCTTTCATCCAGATCAAGGGCGGCCGATGCTGTCGGACCACTGTCCGCTCCGCTAGCGTGGGCGTATGCGTCGAGAAGGAAATCCCGAGTTCATCGAGGCCCTCGCCCGGGGCCTGGACGTGCTGTGCTGCTTCCGGCCCGGCACTGGCACGATGGCGCTCAGCGAGATCGCCGGCGCCACGGGCCTCGCCCGCCCCACCGCCCGGCGGATCCTGATCACCCTGGAACAGCTCGGCTACGTCCGCTCGTCCGACCGCGGCTTCTCCCTCACCCCGCGCGTCCTCGACCTCGGCAGCGCGTACGTCGGCTCGATGAACCTGTGGGACCTCGCCCGCCCCCACCTGCGCGAACTGGTCGACAACACCGACGAGTCCTGCTCGGTCGCCCAGCTCGACGGCTCCGACGTCGTCTACGTCGCCCGGGTCGCCGTACCGAAACTGGTCACCCTAGCCGTGACCATCGGCACCCGGTTCCCCGCCCTGCAGACCTCGCTCGGCAAGGTCCTGCTGGCCGCCCTCACCCCGGACGACCTGGACAAGGTGCTGGCCGAGCCCAGCCGCTCCGGCGTCACCCCGCACCGGACACCGGAGCGCGACGAGATCGACGCCATGCTGCGCGACGTACGGGCCAAGGGCTGGGCCGTCACCGACCAGGACCTCGCGCCGGGCATCCGCTCGGTGGCCGCCCCCGTGCGCGACGGGGACGGGGGGGTGGTCGCCGCGGTGAACGTCAACGCCCATGCCGCCGAGACCTCGATGGACACCCTGGTCGACCACCACCTGCCGCTGCTGCTGCGCACGGCGAGCGCCATCAGCGCCGACTGGGCGGCCTGGCAGGCCCGCCCGCTGGAGACCGCGCGTTGAGTTCCGCGCGTTGAGTTCTATTCGATGAGCTCCCAGTCCTGGGAGCCGTCCCTCGCCGCGTTCTGCAAGGTCGGCGGTGCCCCGTCGGACGTTCTGGTCCACGACATCGAGGGCCTGGCCTGGTTCACGCTCCTGATCCTGGGCACCGAGCGGCTGCGAGCGCTGCTGCGGCGCCTGCGGGTGGACCGGCGAACGGCGCGGCGGTCCCTGGACGCGGTCACCGGAACGGTTCTGATCGGCTTTGGTCTGGAACTGGCGCTGTCCGAGCGGTAATGACCGCCGTCCGGCCGGGTCGACGCGTCCACAGCAGGGCCCCCGCCAGCAGTACGGCCCCTCCCAGCAGCCAGGGCGCCGGGCCGGGCGGAAGGGGGCCGATGGCCAGGCCGGTCAGGGCCGCGGTCAGTTGCAGGGCGAGGGACTGGACGGACAGCACGGTGGCCCGGCCCGAGCTCGGGACTCGGCGGTGCAGCAGGGCGTTCTCGCTCGGGCCCGCCGCGCCGAGCCCGAGGTAGACCAGGCAGTAGCCGAGGACCGCCAGGACCAGAGGGGCCGTGCCATGGGCGGCGGCGGTGGCTCCCAGCAGGAGCAGGCCGCTCGCGCCGGTGCCGAGACCCACCAGGACCGCGCGCTCGGTGCCGCCCGTGAGCCGGGCGGTGAGCGGTGCGAGGTGGCTGCCCACGGCCGAGCAGACGAATCCCGCGCAGGCGAGTGCGGAGAACAGCACCGCGCCCGACTCCGCGGCGCCGGTGAGGGAGGCGGCCCGGCCCGGTGTGAGCAGCTCCATCGCGGCCAGGGCGCCACCCGCGGCCCCCGCGCCGAGCAGCACCCGGCGGACCAGCGCGTCCCGCCCTCCCACACGCACTCCGTCGACGATCGTGGCCGGGATGCCGCGAAGGACGGCGCCCAGGGTGGCCGACGGCCGGGGCGGCTCGGGCAGGGCTGTCAGGACGTAGAGGACGAAGGCGGTTTCGACCGCCGCGCCCAGGAGCAGCGGGACGGACAGCGGCAGGACCAGTCCGGACGTCGATGCGCTCAGCCGGGCGCCGGGGTCCGGGCCGGACCCCAGCAGCCAGGGCAGGGCGCCGCCGAGCAGGGTTCCCGCGGCGAGTGCGGCGGAGGTCGCGGCGGAACCGCGGGCCAGCCCGGTGTGCAGGTCGGCTTCGGGGCCCTGGCGTGCCTGGACGGTGTCGACGTACCAGGCCTCGGCGGGACCGCTGGACAGGGCGCGGCCCGCCCCCATCAGACCCATACCGAGGCCCAGCACCCAGGCGGTGGTGCCCAGACCGACCAGGACCAGTGCGGCGAGATCCAGCAGACCTGCGGCGGCGAGGACGGCGCGGCGGCCGAGGACGTCGGACAGACCTCCGGTGGGCAGTTCCAGCGCGGCGGCGGTGAGGGAGTGCGCGGCGAAGAAACCGGTGATCGCGACCATGGAGACACCGCGCTCGGTGAACAGCAGGACCAGCGGGGCGAGGCTCAGCCCCAGCGGGAACCAGAAGAGAGCGCATACCGTGACGTAGCGGCGGCGTGCGGCGCGTAAGTCCAGGACGTCCGAAGCCTGCGTCATCCCCTGGCCTCGTCCCGGTCGGCGTCGCGCGGTGCCAGCGGCAGCCCCGCCGCGACGAACACGACCTGCCTGGCGCGCGGGTCTCCCGCGTCCCGGGCGGCCAGTTCCGCCACCTTCCGCTCGATCGTCTCCTGGAGTTCGGTGAGCGACTCGGGGGTGAGCGAGGGCAGCATGTCGTCGATCCCGGACGCCTCCACCCACTCCCGACCCAGCCGTCCCTCGGCCATGTCGGCCTCGTGCCGCAGCAGCGAGGCCTCCAGGTGCTCGATCTGCGTTCTGCGCGCCAGCCCGACGAAGGCGTGGCTGTCCGGGGACGCCTCCATCGCCTTGTTGCTCCAGGACGTCACGGAGTGCACCGCCCGCCAGCGCCGCTCGCGCCCGTCGCGGTGCTCGGCCTCGGCGATGAACGCGTACTTCGCCAGAACCCGCAGGTGATAGCTGGTGGCGGCGGACGACTCCCCGGTCCTGACCGCGAGTTCACTGGCGGTGGCCGGCCCGTCCTGCCGCAGCATCCCGAGCAGACGGATCCGCAGGGGGTGCGTGAGGGCCTTGAGGGCCGCCGCGTCCTGCTCCGGGTCGAGTACACGCCTCTGCCCTTCGTCTCGCTCGTCGTTCTGCTCGTCGTCCGCCATGAGCGGGAGCGTAGGGGGAGCCGAGGGCTTTCCAAAAGTATTTTTGCAGAACTATTTTTGCAGAACTTCTCTTGGGGATCTGTCCGGAGTCGGTGCCCCGACTGTGTGGTTACGCCACGTACACTGCCGCCACGTTCCGTAATGGGCTGGTTTGGATGGTTATGGAGGCGTTGTATGTCGGCTCTGCACCGTCGTGGGGTTCTGAAGGGGCTGCCCGTCGCCGCCGGGGTGGCCGTGGCGGGGCTGGCCGCGGGGCCGCGTGCGGTGGCGCGCAGCGGAAACGATCCGGCGTTTCCGCAGCCCGAGAAACGGGCGTCTCTGCCGGACACGGGCCGGCTGCGGACCCGGCTGACCGTGGCGTTCACCGAACAGGTGCTCCCGGGCGTCGGCAAGGTGCTCACCCGTACCTACGAGGGCACGATCCCCGGGCCGACGCTGCGGGTGCGGCCGGGGGACACCATGGAGATCACGCATGTCAACGCGTTGCCGCCGAACACCGGGGCGATGCACGAGGACATGAACATCCCGCACCACTTCAACACCTTCAACCTGCACACCCACGGTATGCACGTGGATCCGACCGGTGAGAGCGACAACGTCTTCCGTGCCTTCGAACCGGCCGAGACGGCGGGCGCCGTCACGGTCTACCGCAGCACCGTCGTCGTCCCGGAGAACCATCCGGCCGGCACTTTCTGGTACCACCCGCACCACCACGGATCCACCGCGACCCAGCTGCTCGGCGGCATGGGCGGAGTGGTCGTCGTCGAGGGCGACATCGACCGGGTCCCCGAGATCGCCGCCGCCAAGGACGTCGTCGTCTGCGTCAACGAACTGAAGCTGTCCGACGGCCGGGTCCCGGACCTGACCTCGGCGGACGTCTACGACCGCATCACCTCGACCTTCCTGGTCAACGGCGCGACGAACCCCGTACTGACCATCGCCCCCGGCGAGGTCCAGCGCTGGCGGGTGGTGAACGGCGGAGCCATCACCGCCCTCTTCCTGAGCCTGGGCGGGCACGAGATGCACCAGATCGCCCGCGACGGCATCACCCTCATGAGCCCCGTAGCCACCACCGGCGGCGTGAACCTGCCGATGGGCGGCCGGGTCGACCTCCTGATCCGCGGCGGGAAACCCGGCGTCTACCGGCTGACCGGGGGCGGCGCCGGCGCCCGGCCCCTGATGACGATGGTCGTCACCGGTGACGCCCGCCCGATGGACCTGCCCACCAGCCTGCCCGGCAGGCCCACCACCCTGCCCGAGCCCACCCGCACCCGGTCCCTCACGTTCCGCAGCTACGAGAACGTCTTCTCAGGCGATTTCCGCAACGCCTACCGCATCCTCGGCGAGGGCGAGACCCCGTACGCCGACGCGAAGGCCGGGCAGAGCGACCTCGCCTGGGGCCGCCTCAGCGCCGACTACGTGAACCACCGGGTCCGGCTCGACGAGGTCGAGGAGTGGACCGTGGCCAACGACTCCCGCACCCACAACCACCACCCCATCCACCTCCACACCAACCACTTCCTCCTCACCGCCGTCAACAGCCGGCCCCTCGCCACTCCCGTCTGGCACGACACCGTCGGTCTGCCCCTGCGCGGCACGGTCACCTTCCGGCTGCGCGCCGAGGACTTCACCGGCCGCACCATGCTCCACTGCCACCAGCTCCAGCACGGGGACGAGGGCATGATGCAGATCGTCGACAACGTACGGTGACCATGCGGGCGGACATACGACGACCGGCGGTCCGCCGCAGAACGGCCGACCGCCGGTCGCCTCCCACTTTCCCCGGCCAGGTCTACTCGACCTTGACCCAGCCGAGCGTGCGTTCCACCGCCATCTTCCAGCCCGCGTACCCCTCCGCCCGCCGGTCCTCGGACCACTGGGGCTCCCAGCGCTTGGACTCCTGCCAGTGGGTGCGCAGTTCGTCGGTGTCCCGCCAGAAACCGGTGGCCAGCCCGGCCGCGTAGGCGGCGCCGAGCGCGGTGGTCTCGGCGACGACCGGACGGCTCACCGGGACGCCGAGCACATCGGCCTGGATCTGCATGCACAGATCGTTGGCCGTGACGCCGCCGTCCACCTTCAGTACGTCGAGGTGGACACCGGAGTCCTGCTCCATGGCCTCGACGACGTCACGGCTCTGGTAGCAGATCGACTCCAGGGTCGCCCGCGCCAGATGGCCGTTGTCGTTGTACCGCGCGAGGCCGACGATCGCGCCGCGGGCGTCGGAGCGCCAGTACGGGGCGAACAGTCCGGAGAAGGCCGGTACGAAGTACATACCGCCGTTGTCCTCGACGGTACGCGCCAGCGTCTCGCTCTCCGCCGCGTTGGTGATGACCTTCAGCTGGTCCCGCAGCCACTGCACCGCGGACCCGGTCACCGCGATCGAGCCCTCCAGGGCGTAGACCGCGGGGCTGTCGCCGAACTGGTACGCCACCGTGGTGAGCAGCCCGTGCTGCGAACGGACCAGCTCCGTACCGGTGTTGAGCACCAGGAAGTTGCCGGTGCCGTAGGTGTTCTTCGCCTCGCCGGGCGCGTAGCAGACCTGTCCGACCGTGGCCGCCTGCTGGTCGCCGAGCATGCCGGCGATCGGGACGGCCTCGCGCAGCGGCCGGGAGGTACGGGTCGTGCCGTACGCCTCCGCGTGCGACGACGGGTTGATCTTCGGGAGCATCGCGCGGGGGATGTTGAAGAACCCCAGCAGCTCGTCGTCCCAGTCGAGGGTCTCCAGGTCCATCAGCATGGTCCGGCTGGCGTTGGTCACGTCGGTGGCGTGGATGCCGCCGTCGGGACCGCCGGTCAGGTTCCACAGGACCCAGGCGTCCGTGTTGCCGAACAGGGCGTGACCCTGCTCCGCGGCCTCGCGGACGCCGTCGACGTTCTCCAGGATCCACTGGATCTTGCCCCCGGAGAAGTACGTCGCCGGCGGCAGCCCCGCCTTGCGGCGGATGACGTCGCCCTTGCCCTCGCGCTCCAGCGCGGCGGCGATGGAGTCGGTGCGGGTGTCCTGCCAGACGATGGCGTTGTAGTACGGCCGCCCGCTGCGCGGGTCCCACACCACGGTGGTCTCCCGCTGGTTGGTGATGCCGATCGCCGCCAGGTCGGTCGGCGCCAGGTTGCCGTGCCGCAGGGTGTTCTGGATCACTGAGTTGGTGCGTTCCCAGATCTCCACCGGGTCGTGCTCGACCCATCCCGACTTCGGCAGGATCTGGGCGTGCTCCAGCTGGTGCTTCGCCACCTCGTTGCCGGAGTGGTCGAAGATCATGAAACGGGTGCTGGTGGTGCCTTGGTCCACCGCGCCGACGAAGTCCGCCATGGGATGCCGCCTCCTGTCTCGGTGGGGTCATTCCTCGGGGGCGGGGACCCGCCCGGGAGGCTCCGGCTCCGCCGTCGGGAGGAACCAGCCGACGAAGAACTTGTAGATGGCCGCGCCGATCAGGCCGCCGATCAGTGGCGCGACGATCGGCACCCAGAAGTAGAGATCTCCGTACTGATCTCGCCAGGCCGTGCCGTACCCCGTGATGAAGCTGGCCAGCCGGGGCCCGAAGTCACGCGCCGGGTTGATCGCGTAGCCCGCGTTGGTGCCCCAGGCCATGCCGATCCCCACGACGATCAGGCCGACGATGAACGGGGCCAGATTCGCGCCGGGCGGGGTGTTCAGCAGGTCCGTGACGGCGAAGATCAGCAGCACCAGAATGGCGGTGCCGATGATCTGGTCGCGGAACGCGCCCCAGTCGTGGACCGGCAGGTTGGGGTTGCCGTTGGCGGGGAGCGTGGAGAACACGCCCTGTGTCTTGATCGTGTGCCCGGGGTCGGCCTTCGCCAGCGCCTCGGTGTAGTTCCAGCGCACGATCAGGGCCGCGACGAACGCGCCGGCCGTCTGGGCCACCGCGTAGGGCGCCACCTTCTTCCACGGGAACCCCTTGAACGCGGCCAGCGCGAGCGTGACCGCGGGGTTGAGATGCGCGCCGCTCAGCCGTGCCGCCACATAGACACCCAGCGTGACGCCGATGCCCCAGGCCCAGGCGATGCTGTCGTGGTTGCCGAGGCCGCCCGGCGGTGTCGTGAGCGCTCCACCGGCGACCACCTGGGCCACCACGCCACAGCCGAAGAGGATGAGGATCATGGTTCCGGCGAACTCGGCCGACAATTCGCCGACCAAGCCCCGCCTTTTCAGTCGCTCAGCCATGGAAACTCGATTCCCGCCGGCCCAGGACCGGCCGTCCATTGCCCGAGTCTGTCTGGATCAGAATAGGACGATCAAGCGATATGTGCATATAGAGCACATAAAGCCAGGCTATGGACTATTCGCCCGACGGTGCCGGCAGGCTGACGCCGAGGGACACGGGGGTGCCGAAGTTCGGGGTGCCGTCGGCGTTCCAGGTGAACTTCTGCGCCCGGGTCGTACGGTTCATGTCGCAGCCTCCGCTCGTGGAGCTGTTGGCGTGGTAGACGATCCAGTCCTCGGTGCCGTCCGGAGACTTGAAGAAGCCGTTGTGGCCGGGGCCGTACACCCCGTTCGCGTTCGACCGCTGGAACACCGGGTTCGGCGACTTCGCCCAGGAGGACGAGTTCAGCGGGTCGCCGCCGTTGTACGTCAGCATGCCCAGCTTGTAGTCGGGTGTGGAGCAGTGGCTGGCCGAGTAGACGATGAACGTCTTCCCGTCGCGCTGGAGCACCTCGGCGCCCTCGTTCACCGCGCCGCCCACCGTCTCCCAGCTGTACGTCGGGGTCGACAGCACCCGGCGGGTACCGCTCGCGGTCCACGGGTTGGACAGCGGCCGGATGAACATGGGCTGGGAGCCGTTGTAGTACGTGCCGAGGAGATACAGGTTCCCGTTGAGTTGCAGGATGCCCGGGTCCAGCTCCCAGGTGTTGTCCTGGGCCGGGTCGAGCAGGTCGGCCTTGAAGCTGTAGGGGCCCATCGGGTCGAGCCCGGCGCTCTCCAGGACATGGATCCGCTGGGTGCCCAGGTCGTACGGCTCCCGTCCGGCCGTGTAGTAGAAGTACCACCGCTTCCCCGTAGGACCGTCGAGCAGATGGAACTCCGGCGCCCACATCGTGCCCGCCCCGTTGGGCCGGGTCAGATTGAAGATCACCTGGTCGGTGGCCGTGGCGAGCCCGGCCAGGGTGCTCGCCTTCCGCATCGTGACCGTCGAGTTCCACGTGGTGGTGGCGAGGTAGTAGAAGCCGTCGTAGTACGTCAGCCAGGGGTCGGGCCCGTGCTGCGAGAGCGGGTTGGTGAAGGTGTGCGGGGTGGTGCCGCCGCCGGTGAACCCGGGCAGCCGCCACACCCTGCCGTTCGCGGCGGCGCACGGCAGCTGCACCAGGTTGGTGTTCGAGGCCGACGAGCCCCCGCTCGGCGTGACGCACTTCCCGGAGCCGACGGAGACCAGGTTGAAGGTCTTGTCCGTCCCGGAGACCGTCACGGGGACGAGCCGCCACTGCTGGTTGGCCCCACCGTGACAGGGCCACTGGATCACCGCCGCGTTGTCCGCCGTCGACGCGCCGTAGACGTCGACGCACTGCCCGGACTGCGTGGTGACCG
This sequence comes from Streptomyces vulcanius, assembly GCF_042653945.1. NCBI lineage: Bacteria > Bacillati > Actinomycetota > Actinomycetes > Kitasatosporales > Streptomycetaceae > Streptomyces > Streptomyces vulcanius. Next base: position 64,092 of record NZ_JBHSFK010000016.1, read on the forward strand.
TGTACGTGTCGCTCGTCCCCGCGACCAGCGTGTAGCCGAAGCTCTGGTTGGCGCCCGAGGAGCAGGAGAACGCGCGCAGTTGAGCACCCGCGGTCGTCGAACTGCCGGGCAGGTCCAGGCAGTTGCCGCCGTTCTGGTTCACCCCCGGCGAGCTGAACGCGACGGCGGCGGACGCGGGCGGCGCCGTCAGGAGGGCGACCGGAGCGACGATCAGGGCGAGCAGCGCGGAGAGGCATCTGGACCGGGTCACGGGCTGTACACCTTCGCTTCGAGGAGGCCGACGGAGTTGGTGCCGTTGCCGGTGAGCAGCACCCGCAGCCGGGTGGTGCTCGTGGCGGTGAAGGTGACGGTGTTGTACTGGTTCCTCGCCAGCGGATAGCCACTCGCGCCGGGGACGTCGACGTAGGAACCGCCGTTCCAGTACTGCACCTTCCAGGAGGCCGGCATGTCGATGCCCTGGTCGTCGTCGAAGAAGTACACCTCGGCCCTGTCCAGGGTCTTCGCGGCCGGCCAGGTCAGTTCCGCCCACTGCTGTCCGGTCTCCGGCCAGGTGCCCCAGCGCGGGTTCGCGGTGTCGTTGGAGGACGACGGGTCGATGCCGTCGTTGACGGCGGTGACGCTCTCCCAGGGAGAGGTGTACGACGCCGAAGGGGTCGCGGTGTTCGCCTGGTTGGCGGGTGGCTGGACCCCGCCCCGGTTGAAGACCTTCACCTCGGTCAGGCCCGTCTTCGCCCCGGAGGCGTTGGTGGCCAGTACACGTACCCGCTGGGCGGTGACCGCCGGGAACCTCACCAGGTTGTAGTTGGCGCGCGGCACCGCCGGACTCTTCGTCTGGCTCGGCATGTCCACCCATGAACTGCCGTTGTGGTACTGGATGGTGTACGCGGACGGCGCCCGGTACGTCGCGCTCGCCGGGCGGCTGTCCTTGAAGTACAGCCGGACCTCGTTGAGCTGGCGGGCGGTGCCGAAGTTCAGCTCGTACCAGTCCTGGGCGCCCGGGGAGCCGCCCGCGCCCCAGAACGGCTCGTTGGTCGGATAGCCGTCCACCGCGCCGGAGGCGGCGGCGTCGGAACCGGTGTGGGAGGCGGACACGGTCGCCCCGGCGGCGAGGTTGGTCAGGTCGGCGGTCAGGTCCACGCCGGCCTTGGCGAGCATGTCGGTCATCCGGGGGCTGTCCTGCACCACCTGGTTCGGCGCCCGGAGACCGGGGACGGCCGTGTGGTAGCCGACCGTGCCGCTCGTCGTCACCTCACCCGTGGCCGGGTCCCAGGTGAACGGCACCAGCGAGTTCACGGTCGCGGCCCGGCTGCCGTTGACGTAGATCGAGTAGCCCTCCGGCACGCCCGGATAGCGCACCACCCCGTCGGACGGATCGTCCCAGACGACCGACAGATCGGCGCCCCGGTAACGGAGGTTGTTGACCGTGAAGTGGCTCCAGCCGATGTCGATCGGGGACAGCTCGACCTTGGCGTCGTTGCGCGGACGCAGCCCGGCCACGTCCTCGATCACCGTCCAGTTGCTGCTGCCCAGGATGTTGTGGTGGATCCAGGAGCGGTAGGTGATCGCGCTGCCGTTCCAGTCCGCCCAGAACTCGTTCGCGTCGGGCCACTGGGTGTTGCCGCCGACGTACTGCGCCCATGTGTTCCAGTAGAGGAGCTTCTTGTAATCGGTCGCGCTCATCCAGGAGTTGGGGTAGTTGCGCAGCACCGAGGAGTAGAGCCGGAACTGGACCGTGGAGTTGATGGTCGAGAAGTTGTTGGAACCCGGCTCCCCGGCGTCGGCCGCCGCCTGCTTGTCGACCTGGTTCGCCGTGTAGAAGGGGAACACGGGGTACTGGGCCGGGTCGTCGTACAGCCGCAGAGCCTGCCTGTACGTCGCGGTGTCGGGGACCGCGCCGACCGAGAACGGGTAGTAGTTGTTGATCTCCTTCCAAGGCACCCATTCGTTGGTCGACTTGAGCCGGTGCTCGAACAACTGCCGGCTGGGATTCCACAGTACGTTGACGATCGCGTCCTTGATCTGGGTCGCGAGCGTGCGCATCTCGGTGGCCTTGGCGGTGTTGCCGGTCGCCTCGTAGGCCTGGGCGGCGGCGAGCGCGCCGCTGTACTGGTAGGCGGACTCGGCACGGTCCATGTTCCCGGGCTTCCAGTGGAAGGACACCGCGTCGGCGTCGTTGCCGGTCAGCGCGCCCCAGTCGTACTCGATCAGCTTGTTGTCGTCGTGGTCGTAGTAGGCGAGCTGGCCCTTCACATCGCCCTCGGCGTAGTGGGCCAGGTTTCCCGCGACGGCCGGCTGCCCGCCGTGGATCTGGTAACTGCGCCACGCCGCCTCGGCGATGTACTGCGTGTAGCTGTTGGACCAGTTCTCCGGGTCGCCCGGGTTGTCGAGGAACCGGCCGCCCTTGGAGACCTGCCCGGCGCTCAGCCAGTCCCCGTACGCGTAGGACGGGTCCCGCAGGTACTTCAGGTCGTCGATGTGCATCGGCTGGGTGAGCGCGATGGCGTTGTTGTAGCCGAGCACGCCCTCGGTCGACGTCGGGAACTGGAAGGTCTGCCCGGGGATGTCGGCGTCCAGGTTGTTGAAGCGCATCAGCCACCAGCGGTAGTAGACGTTCTTCTTGATCGCCGGTTCCGGTACGTCGATGTAGGGCACGTTCTTCGCCCACCACAGGTTGTAGGCCCGCACATGGGTGGCGAACGCGGTGGCGCTGGAGTACCCCGCGTAGGCGTTGTAGTCGGTGAGCGACTCCGGGATCTCGTCGGTGACGAAGCCCATCACCACCTTGGCGGTCACCGTGGCCCCGGCCGCGACCGTCACCGACCGGTTCAGCCCGCCGCCGGAGACGGCGAACCCGTCCCCCGTGAGCCGGGGGCGGATGGCGGTGAGGTTGTTGTAGGCGTTCACCTGACCCGTCAGCTCGCTGCCGGACCCCGTGGTGGCGTACGGCGAGGTGGCCCGCAGTTGCAGGGTCGTGGCGGCGCTGCCGTTGTTCCTGATCGACAGGTTGGTCACGGCGACGTTGTTGTCGGTGATGAACTTGGTCTGGGTGACCGCGACCGACCCGGCCGTGTGCACGCTCTTCCAGTAACTGGGCGCCTGCCAGCGCTGCGACACCTGCTCGGTGAAGGTGCCCGGCGTGATCGCGACCGTGTAGGCGTTGTTGTTGCTGATGCTCTCCCAGTAGGCGACCTGGCCGCCGAAACCGAGCACCGACGGGTTGTGGGTCTTCATGAAGAGCGCGCGTCCGCGGCTCATCAGCCAGGGCCCGGCCGGATCGTCACCGGCGCGGGCCAGCAGGCGGTCCATCCAGAAATCGGTTCCGGAACTCTCCGCGTCGTAGATGCTCCGCATCATGTCGCCCGGCGTGTAGGCGACCGGCGGGGCCGGGACAGCGGGCCCGCTGAACGTGGGGAACCCGATGGTCTGCGCGGCATGCGCCGACGGCGCGGCGAGCAGCGAGGCGAGCATCAGCACCAGGGCGACGAACAAGGCGTGCGGTCTTCTCATCGGAGGCTCCCTGAGTGGGGGTGACGAGAGGCACGGAAAGGGCACCTGAAAGGTTTTCGCAACGTAGGAGCGAGCTGACGCAGTGTCAAGACAGCTGGGCGAGAACGGTGTTCACTTCACGGAGCTCAGTCCGGGGCGGTGCTCACTTCAGGACAGCGGAGCCGTCGATCCCCTGATCACGACCCGGCAGCGCACGGTCTCCACCCCAGAGCGCCACGCCCCGGAGATCGCCGTGAACAACGCCTGCGCCGCCGCCCGGCCGACCTGCTCCAGGTTCATGTCGACGCTGGTCAGCGGCGGACGGGAGGCGTCGGTCAGTACGTGCCAGTTGTCGAAGCCCATCACCGACACGTCCTCCGGCACCCGGAGGCCGCGCTCCCGCAGCACCTCCATCACCCCGCGGGCGATCTGGTCGCTGCCGCACAACACCGCGTCGACCTCCGGATGCCGGTCGAGCAGCAGCGCGGTCGCCGCCCGGCCCCACCCCTCCGACCAGGCACCGAAGCGGGGTTCGCCGACCGGCGAGAGCCCGGCGTCCGCGAGCGCGGCGCGGGCCCCCGCCACCCGGTCGTGCGCCGCCGCGTACCCGGGGTCGCCGGTGATGTGCGCGATCCGGGTGCGTCCGCAGGCGAGCAGGTGCTCCACCGCGATCCGGCCGGCGTCCACACTGTCCGGGACGATCGACAGATCCTGCGGGTCGTCCGACGGCGCGTACGCGTACACCACCGGAACGGACAGCCCACGGCCCAGGGAGGGGCGCGGATCGGTCCTGCTGCCCACCACGATCAGGCCGTCGACCCGGCGCCCGAGCAGCGCACGCACATGGTGCTGCTCACGGATCGCGTCGCCGCGCGCGTCGCACAGGAACACCGCGACCTCGCCCGCGCCGAAGGCGTCCTCGGCGCCCATGAGGATCGGGATGCTGAACCGGCCCTCGAGGTCGCTGGTGAGCAGCCCCACCGTGCCGGTCTGGCCGGACAGCAGACCACGGGCCAGCTGGTTGGGCCGGAACGACAGCCGCTCGGCCGCCTCGATCACCCGCTGCCGGGTCTCGGCGCGTACCTGACTGCGGCCGTTGAGGGCCTTGGACGCGGTCGCGAGGGACACACCCGCGAGCCGGGCGACATCGCCCAGCGTGGCCGGATGCGAACGTGAGGGGCCGGTGGCCTGTGCCATGGGGGTACTCCTGTCGCGCGTCGCGTGCGTAAACGGTACGCGAGAAGTTTCGGCAAGCCGTCGGTTTCCGGTGCGAAAACCGTTTCGTGCACGGGGGATTGACGGGTTGTCAGCATGGTTCTAGCTTTCAGAAAACCTTTTCGGTTCATTTCTGTCGAGGGGGATCGTCATGGGGAGCACGACCGGACCACGTGGACGGCTGCACAGGCTCGTTACCGGCACCATCGCGCTCCTCGCCACCGCCGGCCTCGTCACGGCCTGCGGCTCGGGAGGCGGAGACGACACCCGCAGCGGCGGGGTGGCGGACGCCAAGGGCGTCGACGACGGCACCACGCTGACGATGTGGACCCGGGCCGCGACCCGCCCGCAGAGCGAGGCGCTGGTCAAGGCGTACAACGCGAGCCACAAGAACAAGGTCGAGCTGACCGTCGTCCCCACCGACGACTACCAGGCGAAGGTCGGCGCCGCCGCCGGATCCCGCGACCTGCCCGACCTCTTCGCCTCCGACGTGGTGTTCGTGCCGAACTACACCACCAGCCGGCTCTTCGCCGACCTCACCGACCGCATCGACGCGCTGCCCTTCGCCAAGGACCTGGCCCAGTCGCACATCAAGGCCGGCACCTACGACGGGAAGAAGTACGTCGTCCCGCACACCCTCGACCTGTCGGTGCTCTTCTACAACAAGGAGCTGTACCGCAAGGCGAAGCTCGACCCCGAGAAGCCGCCCACCACACTTGCCGAGTGGGACGAGCAGGCGCGGGCCGTGGACGCGCTCGGCGGAGACGTCAACGGCACCTTCTTCGGCGGCAACTGCGGCGGCTGCGGCGTCTTCACCTGGTGGCCGTCCATCTGGGCCGCGGGCGAGGAGGTCCTCGACAAGGACGGCACCGAGGCCAACCTGGCCTCCGCCACCGCCAGGAAGGTCTACGACACCTACCGCGGCTGGGTGCGCGACGACATCGTGGCCCCCGGCGCGAAGGACGAGACGGGCACGACGTGGACCGGCCTCTTCCCCAAGGGCACGGTCGGGGTGATGCCGATGCCGTCCACCACCCTGGGCCTGATGCCCAAGGACCTCGACCTCGGTGTCGCGCCCATCCCCGGGCCGGACGGCGGCAGTTCCACCTTCGTCGGCGGCGACGCCGTCGGTATCGCCGCCACCAGCAAGTCGGCCGACCAGGCCTGGAACTTCCTCGCCTGGTCACTGGGCGACGAGGCACAGGTCGACGTGGTCGCCGCGCACAAGGACGTGGTGGCCCGCACCGACCTCGCCGCCAACAAGTACTCCGCCGCCGACCCGCGCCTGGTCACCGTCAACAAACTGGTCGCGCGGGGCCGCACCCCGTACGCGCTGAAGTTCGGGCAGACCTTCAACGACCCCAACGGACCCTGGCTGTCCCTGATGCGCGACGCCGTGTTCGGCGACGGAACGTCCGTCGACAAGGACAACAAGGCGGTCTCCGCGTCCCTGGCCGACTGACGCGTCCTCGCCGACCGACGCGTCCTCGCGGACTGAGAGGAGAGCCATGTGGCACTCCCGTCGGCTCCAGGGGCTCGGCTACGCCGCCCCCACCGCCGTCTTCGTCACCGTCTTCTTCCTCCTCCCCCTGCTGCTCGTCGGCCGGATGTCCCTCAGCGACTGGCCGCTGCTCGCCGGCGACCAGGGCGGCAACGCCCCCGAGAACTACACCGACGTCACCGACGGCACCCTCTTCTGGCCCGCCGTCCGCTTCACCCTCCTCTACACCGTGGTCGTCACCGTCGTCCTCCTCGGCCTCGCCCTCCTCCTCGCCCTGCTCGTGCAGGAGTCCCGCCCCGGCGCCGGCTTCTTCCGCACGGTCTACTTCCTGCCCGGAGCCGTCGGCCTGGCCTCCGCCTCCCTCCTCTTCTGGGGCCTGTACAGCCCCACCACCGGCCCCCTCAGCAGCACCCTGGAGCGCCTCGGACTCGTCGACGAACCGGTGTCCTTCCTCGGCACCCCGACCGCCGCCCTGCTCTCCACGGTGTTCCTGGTCGTCTGGAAGTTCGCCGGCTTCTACATGCTGATCCTGCTCGTCGGCCTCCAGCGCATCCCCCACGAGGTGTACGAGGCGGCCCGTATGGACGGCGCGAGCCGCGGCCAGATCTTCCGCCGGATCACCCTGCCGCTGCTGCGCCCGTCGATCGCCCTGTCCCTGCTGCTCTGTGTGACCGGATCACTGCTCGCCTTCGACCAGTTCTTCGTCCTCACCAAGGGCGGACCCGACAACAGCACTGTCACGGTCGTGCAGTTGATCTACCGCGAGGCCTTCCAGCGTCTCGACCTCGGTACCGCGGCGGCCCTGTCGATCGTCGTCCTCGCCGCGCTGCTCCTGCTCAACGTCCTGCAGTTCCGCGGCCTGCGCCACGCCGACGAGTCATGACCCGCACACCGGGCAGAAGGGACACCACGGTGCTCACCCGCGCCCTCGGCCGGACCCCGCACTACGTCGTCGCCGGCGGCCTCGCCGTCATCTTCCTCTTCCCGCTGGTGTGGAACGCCTGGGCCTCGGTCAGCGCCCAGCCCGGCACCGCCCAGGAATCCGGCTACGGCCTCGGGAACTACCGCACACTCCTCGACTACGACGCCGGCCTGTGGCGCTACCTCCTCAACAGCACCCTCGTCTCCGCCCTCACCGTCGCGCTCACCCTCGGGGTGTCCCTGCTCGGCGGCTACGCCTTCGCCCGCTTCGAGTTCCCCGGCCGGAACCTGCTGTTCCTGCTGACGCTGGCCATTCTCATGGTCCCGTACGCCACTCTCCTCATCCCGCTCTACGTCCTCCTCGGCAACCTCCACCTGCAGAACTCGCTGCTCGGACTGAGCCTCGTCCTCGCCGTGTTCCAACTCCCGTTCGCCACCTTCATGATGAGGATCTCCTTCGAGGCGGTGCCGCGCGAACTCGAGGAGTCGGCGCTGGTCGACGGCTGCGGATCGGCGGGCGCGCTGCGCCGGGTCCTCCTTCCGGCGGTGCGCCCGGGCCTGATCACCGTGGGGCTGTTCGCCTTCCTCGCGGCCTGGAACGACTTCATCGCCCCCCTGATCCTCATCTCGGACAGCGCGAAGGCACCCCTGCCGCTGGCCGTCGCGAACCTGCGCCAGCAGAGCATGGGCGCCGTGGACTACGGCGCCACCGAGGCGGGCGTGGTGGTCCTCGCCGTGCCCTGCCTCCTGCTCTTCCTGCTCCTGCAACGGCACTACGTAAGGGGCTTCATGTCCGGTGCGCTGAAGGGATGATGCGGTGAAGCGGAACTCAGCGGGGGTACCCGTGCTGCCGGTGGCACCCACCCGCGGCCGGCTGCGGCCCCTCGGCCTCGGCGAGGTCAGGATCACCGGCGGCTTCTGGGCCCGGCGGCGCCACGTCAACGCGACCGCCACCCTCGACCACTGCCGCGACTGGATGGAACGCGTCGGCTGGACCGGCAACTTCCGGGCCGCCGTCGAGGGCCGGATCGACCGCGACCGGCGCGGCCGCGAGTTCGCCGACTCCGACGTCTACAAACTCCTCGAGGCCATGGCCTGGGAGAGCGGCCACAGCGTCGACACCTCCCTCGTCGAGACCATCGCCGCCGCCCAGGAACCCGACGGCTACCTCAACACCGCCTTCGGCCGCCCCGGCCAGCAGCCCCGCTACAGCGACCTCGAATGGGGCCACGAGCTGTACTGCTACGGCCACTTGATCCAGGCGGGCGTGGCCCAGCTCCGGGCCCGGGGCGACGGCGAGTTGGCGAAGATCGCCCGCCGGGCCGCCGACCACGTGTGCGCCGCCTTCGGCCCGAACGGCGACCAGGGCGTCTGCGGACACCCCGTGATCGAGACCGCCCTCGTCGAACTGGCCCGGGCGACCGGCGAGCAGAACTACCTCGACCAGGCAGCCCTGTTCATCGCCCGAAGGGGCCGAGGCAGCCTCGCCGACTCGGAGTTCGGCCGCGCCTACTACCAGGACGACCTGCCCGTCCGCGAGGCCGGCGTCCTGCGCGGACACGCCGTCCGCGCCCTCTACCTCGCGTCCGGCGCCGTCGACGTCGCCGTGGAGACCGGGGACGAGGACCTGCTCGCAGCCGTCGTACGGCAGTGGGAGGCCACCGTCGCCCGGCGCACCCATCTCACCGGCGGCATGGGTTCGCACCACCGCGACGAGTCCTTCGGCGACGACTTCGTCCTCCCGCCCGACCGCGCCTACGCGGAGACCTGCGCCGGAGTCGCCTCCGTGATGCTCAGCTGGCGCCTGCTCCTGGCCACCGGCGAACCGCGCTTCGCCGACCTGGCCGAACGCACCCTGTTCAACGTCGTCGCGACCTCCCCGTCCGAGGACGGCCGGGCCTTCTTCTACGCCAACACCCTGCATCGGCGCCGCCGCGGCACCCCACCGGCCACGGACGTGGACAGCCCACGCGCCGAATCCGGCCTGCGCGCCCCCTGGTTCGCCGTCTCCTGCTGCCCCACCAACGTGGCCCGCACCCTCGCCCAACTCCCCGCGTACCTGGCGACAGTCGACGACCACGGCCTCCAACTCCACCAGTACGCAGACGCGGAGATCTCCACCGACGGCCTCGCACTGAGCGTGCGCACCGACTACCCCCACGGCGGGAGCGTCACCGTACGCGTCGACCGCACCCCGGACCACCCGTGGACCCTCTCCCTGCGCGTCCCCGACTGGACGCGGGGCGACACCGCGTGGCTGACCGCCCCCGAAGGGCCCCGCCGTGCCGTCACCCCGGGCACGGCCACGGTCACCCGCGTCTTCCGGCCCGGCGACGAGATCCGGCTCGACCTGCCCGTACGGCCCCGCTGGACCGCGCCCGACCCGCGCATCGACGCCGTACGCGGCACCCTGGCGGTCCAGCGCGGTCCCCTGGTGTACTGCGCCGAGTCGGTGGACCTCCCGGACGGCCACGAGGTCGACGCGATCCGCGTGGACGCGTCCGCCGCACCGCAGGACGGACCTGGCCAGGCCGTGGTGGCCGTGGGGGAGGTGACCGCTCACGACGCACAGCCCGCCGAACCCTGGCCGTACCGTCCGCTCGACACCCCGACCCGTCCGCCGGCCGCCGAGCGCGCGGGGATCGTCCTGGTCCCGTACCACTCCTGGGCGAACCGCGGCCCCTCGACGATGCGGGTGTGGCTGCCGACCCACGGCCCACGGCCGGGAAGCACCGACGACCGATGATCGGAGTCCGAGCATGTCCCCACAACCCCCCACTCGCCGCCGCGTGTTGAAGCTCACCGCCGGGGCCGCGGTGGTCGGACCGTTCGCCGCGACGGCCACCGAGGCCCACGCCGCACCGAACCCGCCCAGCTGGCCGGTCCACCCCTTCCCCCTCGGCCAAGTCACCCTCGGCGACGGCGTGTTCCGCCGCAAGCGGGACCTGATGCTCGGCTACGCCCGCGCCTACCCGGCCGACCGCATCCTGGCCGTCTTCCGCGCCAACGCGGGCCTCGACACCCGGGGCGCCCGGCCGCCCGGCGGCTGGGAGACCGCCGACGGCAACCTGCGCGGCCACTACGCGGGCCACTTCCTCACCCTCGTGGCCCAGGCGTACGCCGACACCCGCGAGGCCGCCCTCAAGGCCAAGCTCGACCACCTCGTCGCCGAACTCGCCGCGTGCCAGCAGGCGTTCGCCGACCACGGCTCCCCGAAGCCCAGCCACCCCGGCTATCTGGCGGCCTACCCGGAGACCCAGTTCATCCTGCTGGAGAGCTACACCACCTACCCCACCATCTGGGCCCCGTACTACACCTGCCACAAGATCATGCGCGGGCTGCTCGACGCGCACACCCTGACCGGCAACGCCCAGGCCCTGACCGTCGCCTCGAAGATGGGCGACTGGGTGCACAGCAGGCTCGGCCACCTCCCGCGGGCACAGCTGGAGCGCATGTGGTCGATCTACATCGCCGGTGAGTACGGGGGGATGAACGAGGTCCTCGCGGACCTGTACGCCCTCACCGGCCGGGCCGAACACCTCGCCGCCGCCCGCTGTTTCGACAACACCGCACTGCTCGACGCCTGCGCCGAGAACCGCGACGTCCTCGACGGCCGCCACGCCAACCAGCACATCCCGCAGTTCACCGGCTACCTGCGGCTGTACGACCACACGGGCGACGAGGACTACGCCGCAGCGGCCCGCAACTTCTGGGGCATGGTCGTCGGCCCCCGGACGTACAGCCTGGGCGGTACCGGCCAGGGGGAGATGTTCCGGGCCCGGGGGGCCGTCGCGGCCACCCTGGGCGACAACAACGCGGAGACCTGCGCGACGTACAACATGCTGAAGCTGAGCAGACAGCTGTTCTTCCGGGAACCCGACGCCGTCCACATGGACTACTACGAGCGGGGCCTGACCAACCACATCCTGGCCTCCCGCCGGGACGCGGCGAGCACGGACAGCCCGGAGGTCACCTACTTCGTGGGCATGGGGCCGGGCGTCGTGCGCGAGTACGGCAACACCGGCACCTGCTGCGGCGGCACCGGCATGGAGAACCACACCAAGTACCAGGACTCGGTGTACTTCCGCTCCGCCGACGGCACGGCGCTGTACGTCAACCTGTACCTCGCCTCCACCCTGCGCTGGCCGGAGCGGGGCTTCGTCGTCGAGCAGACGAGCACCTTCCCGGCCGAGGGCGTCCGCACGCTCACCTTCCGCGAGGGCGAGGGCAGCCTCGACCTCAGACTGCGGATCCCGTCCTGGGCCACGGCAGGCGTGACCGTCACCGTCAACGGCGTCGCCCAACCCGGGGCGGCGGTCCCCGGCACCTACCTCACCCTGACCAGGTACTGGCGGCCCGGCGACCGCGTCGAACTCTCCATGCCCTACCGGCTGCGGATCGAGCGGGCCCTGGACGACCCCACCGTCCAGTCGCTGTTCCACGGCCCGGTGCTGCTGGTCGCACAGAGCCCGGCAACCGGTTACCGCCCGCTGTCCCTCTACAGGGACTTCACCCTGCGGGGCGATCTCGCGTCCGCCGTCAGACCCGAGGGCCGGCCGCAGTACTTCACCACCAACGGCCTCACCCTCGCGCCCTTCTTCGTCGCGGACACCACCCGCTACCACGCCTACTTCCGGCGGACCGAGCCCGTCGTGGTGTTCGGCACGGCCGACTCGGGCGTCCCCAACCGCGCCCGCGCCGACGGGCTGACCTTCCTCGACGTCCTCTGGGCCCGGGCGCCCTTCGCCACCCAGACCCAGTTCGTGACGGCGGTACGCACCCTCGCGGACGGCTGGCTGACGGAGGGCGGATTCACCCGGACCGAACGGGACGCGGTGGTCGCCGCCGCGGTCCGGGCGAATCTCAGAAACTGACCGACGGCGGGCTCATCGCCGTACGAGTCGGATCCGGTACAGCGTCGTCCGTGACCCGTCCTCGGCGGTCACGGCGACGACCGCGAAGTTCCGGCCGGAGGCGCGGGTCCGCTCGACCTCAACGGTCGCGTAGGGGTCGCGGGCCGTCGCCGTGACCGTGGCCCGGGCCGGATCGCGGGTCACCACGCGGTAGTCGGTCGTGCCGGGGTCGAAGGACGCGACCGGGACCCCGGCCACCTCGACCGACGCGGCGGCGGCGTCCGAGGAGACGCCCGGGGTCCTGGCGTACACCTCGATCTCGCTCATGGTGAGGTAGCCACCCGATCGCGCGGTCATGACGACGCGCACCCCGGTGACCGGTTCCGTCCCCTCGATCGGCACGTCCACCACGGGCGTGCCCTCGCTGCCGACCGCGATCTCCCCGCTCGCGTCGGCCCACACCCCGTCGGCGGCCCTGCGGACCTGCGCCCTGAGGCTCGCGGGGAAGGAGAGCCCGGACCCGTCGCGGTAGAAGTGCGCCACGACCCGGTTCAGGTCGCGGGCCGCCGGCAGGGTGAAGGTGACGGTGTCGGACGGGTTCTTGGTGTTCCCGGGTTTCCAGTTGGACCACGCTTTCTCCGCCGTGTCGCCGTTGCGCAGGCGCTCGGCGGAGTAACCGCTCTCCGTGAAGCTCGCCGCGACCGAGACACCGGCGTCGGGCGCGATGTTGGCCTCCGCCGGCTCGCTGACCTGGACACGTACGGTCGCGTCGACCGCGCTGCCGTCCACGACCCGCGCGGTGCCGTGCAGCGTCACGACGCCCGTCGTGTCGTACGCCCCCTCGGACGCCGGATCCCAGGTCACCGGAAGACCGGTCCGGCCGCCGTGCGCGCCCACGCCGACGACCGTTTCCGGGAGTTGCGGGGTGCCGCCGGCGTAGGTCTTGGCCCGGCCGGGCACGGTCGTGGCGATCGTGTCGACGGTGACGACCGCCCTCGCGGGGATCTCCCGGCCGAGCGGATCGGTCGCCCGGCCCGTGACCCGTACGGTCCCGGGTTTCCGCCAGCTGTGGTCCGACGGCGGGTCCCACACCACCGGCAGGGCGCCGCGGGCGCCGTCCCGGTACACCGGCGTCACGGTCGCCGGGAGCCTCGGCGGCCTCCCGGGTACGGTGAACACCTCGGCTGCCTCGGTGCGTTGCACGGTCTCGTCGATGACCGTCCAGCGCTGGTTCGCCGCCGAGGTCGGGGTGTACGTCGACACCTTGGCACCGTCCGCCGTGGACTGCCCGGTGACGTCGAGCAGCCGGCCCGTGGCCGCGTTCACGAAGGTCCAACTTCCGTCGCCGGTCGTCGACATGATCCACTGGGCGGCTTCGTCGGGAGCGCTGTCGGCCGGGTCCTCCAGGACTGCCTGGTTGTCGCGCACCGCGAGTCGCCTGCCGGTCGTGGCGCCGACGACCGCGTAGCGCTCGCGGTTGCCGGTGCCGGGCGTCAACTGCCGTACGGTCCACAGCTGTTCGGCGACGGACGGGTCGGTCGTACGGATCACGGCGCCGTCGGCCGATGGGGCGAGGGACTTGCCGCTCTGCGTGCCCTGGAGCCGGTAGACATGGCCGGGCCGCACCAGGGCGGCGTCCTTCGCCACGCCGCTGACGCCGTCGACCAGGAAGGTGGTGACGGACTTCGCGGGGACGGTGAGTGTGGCCGACCGGTCGGCGATCCGGACCGGGGCGCCCCGGACGAGGGCGCCGTCCGCGCTGGTCACGACCGGGGTGACGGTGGCGTGCGGGGCGATCCTGGCGAAGCGGGAGAGGTCGAGGCCGACGGAGCGCGCGGACGTGCCGCCGTTCACATGGACCACGGTCGCCCCCCGGCCGGAGGCAGGGACAGCGGCGACGCTGGAGGTGTCGTCGACCTTCACGAAGTGGTCGCCGGGGCGGATGTAGTGGGTGAAGTTGCGGATGGTGTGGAACTTGGAGTTGGTGCGGACCGGGCAGGTCTCCAGGGTGTCCGATGCCGTGCAGTTGAAGGGCACGTGGATGCTGCCCCAGTTCTTGCCCGCCGCCGCCTGCGGGATCGCGTCCTCGACCGGCTGCCAGAACACCCAGGCGGAGGGCTCCAGTTCGCGCATGTCGTCGACCATCCGGGTGGCGATGCCGAGCCCCGGTTCCATGCCGGTGAAGTCGGTGCCGGTGCCCCAGGTGCCCTCGACCTCGCTCATCCACAGCCTGTTGTCCGCGCCCTTGGCGATGTCCCGGGCGCTGGTACGCATGCCGGTGCCGTAGGTGTGCACGTTGAGCTGGTCGACGGCGGCGCGGGCGGCCGTTTCGTAGGCGTTCCAGTTCTGGGTGAAGATCGTGGGGTTGGTCTCGTCCATCGCCGAGACCTTCGCGTCGGTCGTCGCGCCCTCAAGTGCCTTGTCCAGGGCGAGGATCACCTTCTGCTGGAGGGCCGGACCCGCGTGCGCGCCCTCCTGACGGCCGCCCGTGGGCTGGCCGTCGGCGTCCAACTGGGTCCCCCAGTAGGTGGTGTTGGGCTCGTTGAGCGGGTCGACGGTGTCGAACTCGATGCCGTGCTCCCGCTCCAGGCGTTCGGTGACGCGCACGAGGTAGGCGGCGAAGTCGTCGACGCGGTCCGCGCGGATCTGGTCGGCGCCGGAGTCGAGGCCGCCGGAGACATAGCCGCTGACCGTCTGGAACCAGGGCGGCGAGTTGCTGAACGCCTCCCACGCCGTGACCTTGTCCTTGATCTGGTCCACCCACCAGCGCTGGCCCGCGTCGGCGTCCCAGTTCCAGTGGTCCGGGTCGTTCGGGTCCCACCAGTCCGTGTCCGTACGGGTGGTGCCCTCGGGGGCCTTCCAGAAGCCCTCCATGGTCGCGCCGGCCTTCATGTAGTCCGTGCGGACGTCGGGGGCGTTGCCGCCGCCGATGTTGTAGCGCGCGATGTTGAGGCGGAGCCCGTCGTCGCCGAACAGCAGGTCGGCCAGGCGTCTTCGGACGGGCTCCGGATAGCCGCCGGTGGCGTTGGCGAACCAGACCAGGCTCGTCCCCCAGCCCTCGAACTCCTGCTGCCGGTACGACGGGTCGACGCGCACCGTGACCCCGCTCGCCGCCGGGCCGTCGGCGACGGAGGCGACAGACGCGTCGGCGGCGGGGGCCGTGACCAGACCCGCGCCGAGCACCAGGGGGACGGCCGGGGCCAGTGCCCGGGTGAGACGAGGGCGATGTCGACGAGTGGACACGGAACCCCTTCCAAGACGGAGGTAATGAACACGTCAAGGTCATGGAAAGGGCTTTCCGTCCTCCTTCGCAAGAGGCAGAGCCTCCGCTACGGCTTGATGCCCACCCCCGTCCAGAGGCTGACCTCCGCGTCCGTGGCCTCCACGGCGCCGTCCGGACGCCAGCGGTGGCCGACGGTGACACCGGGGTCGAGCAGCTCCAGGCCGTCGAAGAAGCGGGCGACGTCCTCCCGCGAGCGGAACCGCACCGGCGTACCGGCGCCCGTGTAGATGTCGGTGACCTTCTGCCAGGTGTCCGGGTCGAAGTCGGGCGTGCAGTGGCTGAGCGCCAGCGCGCTGCCCGAGGGGAGCGCGGCCAGCAGCCGGCTCACGATGCCGTACGGGTCCTGGGCATCCGTCACGAAGTGCATCAGGGCGTTCAGGGAGAGCGCCACGGGCCGGTCCAGGTCGAGGACCTCGGCCAGCGCGGGCGCCGCCAGCAGGGCGTCCGGGGCGTTGACGTCCGCCTCGATGTAGGTGGTGCGGCCCTCGGGAGTGCTGTGCATCAGGCGCTCGGCGTACTTGAGGACGAGCGGGTCGTTGTCGGCGTACACCACCCGCGCCTCGGGGACCACGGACTGGGCGACCTGGTGGAGGTTGGGCTCCGTGGGGATGCCGGTGCCGATGTCCAGCCACTGCCGTATGCCGTGTTCCCGGGCGAGGACACGCGTGGCGCGGTGCATGAAGGCCCGGTTCTCCCGGGCGCACACGAATATGCCCGGGTAGGCCGCGGCGACGGTCTGGGCCGCCTTCTCGTCGGCCTCGAAGTGGTCCTTGCCGCCGAGGTAGTAGTCGTACATGCGGGCGGAGTGCGGCCTGCTGGTGTCGAGGTCGCGCGGAGCCTGCGAGCTGGTCATGCTGTGCCTTTCGCCTGGGACGTGGTGGAGGGGGGCGTGGGGGAGGTCACGAGTAGTGCTTGCGCATCCGTTCCAGCAGGGCTCTGCTGTCCGCGTCAGAGGTCAGCAGCGACATACGGTTGTGCGCCTCCAGATGGGCGGCGACGTCGGAGCGCTGGTCCAGGTACACACCGCCGGAGAGGAACTCGCTGTAGACGACGTCGGGCAGTTCCCGCTCCTCGAACCGGAAGTAGGTGAACGGCGCGCAGGCCCTGGTGTGCGCCCCGACGGCGGACGGCAGCACGTCGACGCTCACATGCGCCAGCTCCGAGACCTCCAGGAGCCGCTCGAGCTGCTCCCGCATCACCTCGGGGCCGCCCACCGCCCGGTGCAGCACGGCCTCCTCCAGCACCACCCACAGCGTGGGGCCGCCGGGCCGCTCCAGCAGGCTCTGGCGGCGCAGCCGCAGATCCACCCGCCGCAGCAGGCCCTCCTCGCCGTCGTGCGGGAAACCGCCGCGCAGGACGGCGCGGGCGTAGCGGGGGGTCTGGAGCAGCCCCGTGACGTACTGCGGCTCGTAGGTGCGCAGGGTCCTGGCGCCGTTCTCCAGGCTCACATAGGCGCTGAACCAGCCGGGCAGCACATCGCGGTACGTATGCCACCAGCCGGGCTGGTTGGCCCGCTCGGCGAGGGCGACGAACTCCTCGATCTCCTGCCGGCCGGCCCCGTAGGTCTCCAGCAGCTTCTCCACGTACAGCGGTTTGAGGGCGACCTCCGCCTTCTCCAGGCGGCGGATGGTCAGCGGCTTCACCCGCAGGGCCCGCGCCGCGTCCGCCAGCGAGGCACCCGCCTCCAGGCGGCGCTCCTGCAGCCGGCGGCCCAGGATCATGCGCAGCACCGTGGGCGCGCTGGTGCTGCCCGTACCCGAACGGCCTTCGCTCAACGCTCCGCCTCCTGAGGGAATGTCACCCACACGCCACCGACCGTTACTTGGAAATGCGGTCGGCCGGATTCCGGCTTGCTGAAATTATCAGGCAGTCGGTTGCAGCCTGAACTTCGGTGCGAGCATAGTGATGCATGTGAACCGCTTACTGCCGATCGTGAGCGTTCCCCCGGCAATCTCCGCCGCCATCAACGGAGTTGGAAACCATGGGCGAACACGGCGCAGGGCTCCTACGGCACACCCCCCGGCCGTGGCCCGACGCTCACCTTCCCCTGTCGTCGGCATGCCCACGCCCCCCACGGAAGGCGACCACCGTGTTCCCCGACACGACTTCCTCCCCCCAGTCCCTGGCCGCCTGGAGTCCCGGCCGCACGCACTGGCTCGAACTGCCCGCCCACCGCTCCAGCGTCTCGATCGCCCGCCGCTCGGTGAACGCCTGGCTCACCGCGTGGCGGCTGCCGGGCGAGCTGTGCGCGGACGCCGTCCTGCTCGTGTCCGAGCTGGCCACCAACGCCATCCGGCACACCCTCAGCCCCCGGGTCCTGTGCGGGGCCGGACTGCTCCCGGGCCGGGGGCTGCGCCTGGAGGTGCACGACCACGACCGCACGGAACCCCAGCTGTCCCGCCGTACGCCGGGCCCCGACGACGAGTGCGGACGCGGGCTGCTCCTGGTGGAGGAACTGGCCGACACCTGGGGTGTCGACCGCTCCTCCCTCACCGGCGGCAACGCGGTGTGGGTGACGCTCCTCGTGTGAATCATGTGAATCGTGTGAATTCGAGTGAGATCGCGTGAACCGGAAGGCCGCGAGCGGCGGTTCAGCAGGCGGCGGGCGTCAGTTCGGCCAGCAGCAGGGTGCGGTCGTCGGCGCCGGCCGCACCGGAGGACGAGTGCAGCAGACGTTCGCACAGGGCGGGCAGCGCGCTCAGGTCGTCGTCCGCCGCCTCGTCCAGGGCGCGGGCGAGGCGGGTGATCTCCTGGTCGATGTCGGCGTCGCGGGACTCGACCAGGCCGTCGCTGTACAGCGCGAGCAGGACCGGCTCGGTCAGGGTCAGCACGGTCGGCTCGTAGCTGCCCGCGCCGAGCCCGAGCGGCAGCCCGGAGCCGTTGAGCGCGACCGGAGAGGTCCGGCCGTCCGGACCGCGCAGCAGCGGGGGCGGATGGCCCGCGCCCACCAGGGTGCAGGTGCGCTGCCGGGCGTCCCACTCCGCGTACACGCAGGTCGCGAAGGACGCGCCCGGGGTGTCGCTGGCGAGCGCGTCGAGCCGCCGTATGAGGTCCGCCGGAGAGATGTCCAGGCCGGCCAGGGTGCGGACGGCGGTGCGGAGCTGGATCATCGCCACGGCGGACTCCGGACCGTGCCCCATCGCGTCCCCGACGATCAGGCTGACCCGGTCGCCCGGCCGGCGCAGCACGTCGTACCAGTCGCCGCCGACGACACTGCCCCTCCCGGCGGGCAGACAGCCGTGGGCGATCCGGCAGCCCTCGAACCGCTGCACCGGCCCCGGCGGCAGACCGTCCCGGATGGCCAGCGCGGTGCGCCGCTCTCGCTCGTAGCGGCGCGCGTTGTCCAGCGCTACGGCGGCCCGCGCCGCCAGCGACTCCACGGCCGCCACGTCAGCCGGCCGGAACGGCTCCCGGCCCGCCCCGCGCGTGCAGGTGACGAACCCGATCGGTACGTCCCGCAGCCGCACCGGCACGACGAGGAAGGAGGCCACCCGCAGCAGGTCGCCGAAGCGGGCCTCGCCGCTTCCCGAAGCCGTCAGCCGCTCCGCCATGTACGGGTCCACCGAGTCGAGCACCTGCGCGTGTCCGGCGACGAGGGCGCGGGCGTACGGCGTGTCGCGGGGGAAGGAGACCATCTCGCCGACCGGCAGCGTGCCCTCCCAGTCCTCCAGCGCGTCCTGGCCCATGACCCGCAGCGCCAGCCGGCGCACCTCGATCCGGGGCGGGTCGGCGGGGGTGTGCGCGTCCTCCTCGCGCCGCCAGCGTTCCAGCAGGTACACCGATGCGGCGTCGCAGAAGCCGGGGGTCAGCGCGTGCACGACATGGCTGCCGGTGAGCCGCAGATCGAGCTCCGAGCCGATGACGTCGGCCGCGGGGGAGAACGCCGACCGTCGTGGGGAGGACAGCGGGTCGGGTGTGTCGGTGGTGCGGCCGCGCGGGTCGTTCCGCAGGGTCTTGCCTTTCCGGTGGGGGGACTGCCCGCGCGACAGAGACAACAGACAACGGATCGCCGCGCGTTAGTCCGCAACTATATGATGACGCGTCAAGTCATACGGGATGGACGGCAGTTGCGGTGTGTCGCAACGCGCGTCCACCACTCGTTCCGTGACAACCGTCCGCCGCTCAGTTTTTTTCGCTCCACACCCGGTAGGCGGCCACGGCGGTCGGCAGGGTGGGGAAGATCAGCTGCTCGCCGACCGACTCCGTCAGGCCGTAGGTGTCGAGGTCGTGCCGCAGGTCCTGCTTCACCCGGGCCAGCGCGAACACCACCTCGCGCCGGGCGAGCTCGCGGCGCAGCTCGTCGACCGCGTCCAGCGCGGTGATGTCGACCTCCACATTGGCCTCGGCGTTGAGGACGAACCACCGTACCGGGGCGTCCTGTTCGTCGACCGCGGCCAGCGCCCGCCGGCGGAAGTCCTCCGCGTTGGCGAAGAACAGCGGGGAGTCGTAGCGGTACACCACCAGCCCCGGGACCGTCCGCGCCTGCGGATAGTCGTCGACGTCGTGCATGCCGGCCAGACCGGGCACCAGCCCCTCTACCGCGTCGTGCGGGCGGGCCACCCGGGTGAGCAGCTCGGCCACCGACAGGCCGACGGCGACCAGCACGCCGTAGAGGATGTCCAGGGCCAGCACACCGGCCAGACAGCCGAGCGCCAGCAGCAGTTCGCGGCGGCGGAAGGAGGCGAGCCGGCGGAAGCCCGCCAGGTCGATCATGCGCAGGGCGGCGTACACGACGAGCGCGCCCAGGACCGCCGTCGGGGTGTGCGTGAGCAGCGGACCGAGGAAGAGCAGTACGGCGAGCACCACCGCGCCCGCGACCAGCGAGTACGCCTGACTGCGGGCGCCCGCCGAGGAGGCGAGGGCGGTACGGCTGGCGCTGCTGCTGACCGGGAAGCCGTGCAGTACGCCCGCGCCGAGGTTGGCCGCGCCCAGGGCGAGGAACTCCTGGTCGGCCTCCAGACCCGGGCCGTCGTCGTCGGGGGCGTCGAAGGCCCGCGCGGTGAGGACGAAGTCGGTGTAGGCGACCAGGAGGACACCCACCGCGGGCAGCACCAGCTGCGGGAAGTCGGACAGGTCCGGCAGGGCCAGGGAGGGCAGCCCCGAGGGGATCTCGCCGACCACCTTGAGGTCGTGGCGGTCGTCCAGGCCGAAGACGGCCACCACGGCGGTGGCGAGGACCACGGCGACCAGCGGTCCGGGCACCGCGCGCAGCCACCGCCCCAGGGCGAGGAGCAGCGCGAGGGCGAAAACGGAGAACAGGAGGGTGGCGGGATGGATGTCGGGCAAGTTCCCCAGGAAGGACCACAGTTGGGGGAAGAACCCGGAGCCCGAGGTGTCCACCCCGGTCAGCTTGGGCAGCTGATCCACCATCATGATCAGTGCCACGCCCGTCAGATAACCGATCAGGACGGGACGCGACAGCAGATCCGCGACGAAGCCGAGGCGCAGCGCCCGGGCCGCCAGACACAGCAGGCCCACCGTCACGGCCAGGGCCGCGGCGAGGGTGGCGTACCGGCCCGGGTCACCGGCGGCGAGCGGGCCGACCACGGTGGCCGTCATCAGCGCGGTCGTGGACTCCGGGCCCACCGACAGCAGCCGGGAGGAACCGAACAGGGCGTAGAGGCCGAGCGCGGGCAGGATCGCCCACAGCCCGGCCACCGGCGGCAGCCCCGCCACACCCGCGTACGCCATCACCTGCGGTACGAGATACGCGGCCACCGTCACACCGGCGAGCAGGTCCCCGCGCAGCCAGCCGCGCCGGTACCCGGCGAGCACGGTGAGCCCGGGCAGCGACCGCAGCCGCCGTGGGTCGAGCGCCATGGACCTCCTCACGGCGCTCGGCTACGGCGCCGCACTTCGCCGCGAGGTCAGGCCCAGCAGCCGTTCACCGTCGCGGCGAGGCCGTCCATCGCGTCCTTGATGTCGTTCGGATTGGCCGTGGAGTTGTTCTCGATGAAGGAGAACACCTTCCACTTGCCGTCCTTGCCCTGCGTCAGGCCGCTGAGCGCGATGGCCCCGGTGAGGGTACCGGTCTTCGCGTGCACCTTGCCCACGGCGCACTTGGAGTTCGCGTCGTCGAACCGGCCCCACTCCGGGCCGAGCGTGCTGCCGGCCTCGCCGGAGACGGGCAGACCGTCGAGGATGGAGCCGAGGGTGCTCGCGTAGCGGGGCTGGGTCAGCAGTTCCAGGATCTCCGCGAGCGTCGCCGCCGGGATGCGGTCGGCGCGGGACAGGCCGCTGCCGTCGTACATCTCGAAGTTGGCGAGGGACACGCCGTAGCGCGTGCTCAGCACCTGGCGCACAACCTCGGTGCCGCCGTCGAAGGTGGCCGGGCGGCCCGCGCCGAGGGCGGTCATCCGCAGCAGGGTCTCGGCGATGTTGTTGTCGCTCGTCTTGAGCATCGTGTGCACGATGTCCGACAGCGGCGCCGAGGTGTGCCGGGCCACGGGTACGTCGGTGCGGCTCGCCGTGGCGCGGGTGACGTCGCCGGCGACCGTGATGCCGTCCGTGAGGAGCTGCTTGGCGAAGACCTGCCCGGCGTCCAGGGAGGTGTCGTCCACCAGGTGCCCGTCGACGACGAGGGCGCGCACGGGGGAGACGGAATCCGGGTAGTAGCCGGTGTTCCAGCCGTTCGCCAGGGTCGGCTCGGGGAACAGGCTGTCGTCCACGGCGACCTTCACCGAGGTCAGCCCGGCCGCCTTGAGCCCGGCGACCGCGGTCTTCGCCAGCTCGGCCAGGTCGGCGGTGGTGAGCGTGCGGTCGCCGCCGCCGATCAGGGTGAGCGTGCCGTGTCCGTACACGACCTTGGTGGTGAACCGGTGGTCCGGGCCGAGGACGGTGAGGGCGGCGGTCGAGGTGGCGAGCTTGACGTTGGAGGCGGGCATCAGCGCGGTGGCGGCGTTGTGGCCCCACAGGGTGGCGTCCGACTCGGCGTCGAGCACCACACCGCTCACGTCGGAGCCCAGCCGCTGGTCCAGGACACGGGTTTCGAGGTTGGTGACCATCTGCTGGTCGTCCGCGTCGAGTCCGGTGGCCTGATCGGCGGTGGTGTCCTTGGCCGTCGTGCCGATGCCCTTGTCGGCGGCGAAGGCCGACGGGCCGGTGAGGGCGACCGACACGACGGGCACGGCCATGGCGAGCACCATCGCCCGCCGCATTCCGTTCCCGCCCTGCTTGGCCCTGCGGTGCCGGCGCCGGCCGCCCGGTACGAAGGAGGCGGCGGGAGTTTCTTCGTTTATGTCGTTCATGGGGGGTTTCAAGGACTTTCTTGTGGGGCTCTCCGCGACGGAATTCGGCCGCACTTTATCACCGGCACATGCCACTCACAGGAAACGCAATACGTGTGTCGCGAGCGGGAATTGACTGCTATTCAGGCAAGGGGAATTCTTTACCTGTCCAGGGCGAGAATTTTTGGTGAAACCGGGGGCGCGTGCGGTCAGCCGATGATCCTGCCCAACTCGATCCGGGCGATGTACGGCGCCGGGCCGTCCGGGTTCGCGAACGTCACGGTGTTCCCGCCCCGCCCCAGGTCCACGGGGACCGCCAGCGTCCAGTAGTCGTCCCTGCTCCAGGTGTTCTTGAAGGTCACCCGCACCGGGGCCGCCGCGCCCGCCGTGATGTCCGCCGTACGGGACACGATGTCCGTGTTGTAGGCGTGCCCGTTGTCGCGCCGGTCGTCGTGCGCGTAGTGGACGACCAGCAGATGACGGCCGGGGATCGCCACGTCCACCGTGAACTCGGCCTTCGCGGCGGGGGAGCCGCCGATCCCCGCGACACAGGAGCCGTCGGCGGCGTACGCGGAGGCGATCAGCTCGGCCCCGCCGGAGAGGGTCGCGGAGGCGGCCCCGCAGGAGAGCACGCCGGTGTCCGAGCCGTCGCCGGAGACGTCGAGGGAGCGCAGGGACGCGTGTCCGGCGGTCACCGTGACGCGGTTGTTGCCCGCCGCGAGGTACAGCCGCAGGGGACGCCCGGGTTCCGCCGTCACCGACGCGCCGTGCAGGGCGAGTTCGACCGGCGCCGAGGCGCGTGCCACCACCGTGAAGTAGCCGTCGCGGGGCGCGTACACGTCGAAGACAGCCCGGTCGCCCGTGCCCAGCACGAGCGCGCCCGTGCCGGTCCCGGCCGACGAGGAGTAGTCGAACGCCGGGTTCCCGCCGATGTCCGAGAGTGTCGCCTCGTACACGGCGGAGGCGGGTCCGCCGCGGGCGGTGAGGTCGATACGGTCGAGGGTGACCTCGGCGTCGCCCTTGGCGAGGGTCAGGACGTGGACGCCGGCCGGCAGTTCGACGCGGAGTTCCTTCCTGGCCCGGTGGGACGAGTTCTGGGTGGAGGGGTAGGTCACCGTGACCGGGGCTCCGCCGTCGACCGACAGCAGCTGGGTGGCGGGGGCGCCGGACTCGTTGCCGTACAGGACCGCCATGTCGTAGGTGCCGTCCGCCGGCACCGTCACCGTGAAGTCGACCTTGCTGGCAGGGGTGTTGAGCGAGGCCACGTCCTTGGTCCCGGACGCCGCGTAGCCGTTGGCGTCGCTCACCGTGCCCAGGGTCCGCACCACACCGCCGGTGACGGCCGCGTCCTCCGCCTCGTACGACGCCGACCAGGGGACCGCCGGGACGTCCGGGGTGCCGGAGCCCGCGGGGGTGAGGACGATCCGGTACGCCGACATCGCGCGCAGTCCGCGCAGCGGCACGGTCACCGAACCGTCGGCGGCCACCCGCAGCGTCGTCCGGGCGAGGACCCGGGGCGTCGGGTGCGCCCCCTCGTAGCCGGACCAGGCGGTCTCCGCGACGGTCGCGGTGACCGTACGGCCGAACCCCGAGATGCCGGCCTCCTCGACATGGCGTACGACGACGTCGGCGTCGCCGGGGGAGCCGCCGAGCAGCACCTGGGCCTGGCGGCGGGCGGGGTCGAGGGAAGCGAGTCCCTGGAGGGTGTCGACCGTGTGGGGCCGCGGCGGGGTCACGGCGACGGTGTCGCCGGTCAGGCCCGCGTACCAACGGAAGAACCACCAGCCGCCGTTGGGAAGGTTCGTGCGCACCACGTTGCCACTGAGGTCGCCGGCGGCGTCCCAGTAGGCCTGGTTGGCGTACACCTTGTTCCGCTCGAACATCGCGACCCACTGCACGAGTTGCCCCGGCACGGAGAGATCGCGGCGGCAACCGTACTCGTCGATGTTGACCGTCAGCGGCGGGATGCCCAACTCCCGCTCGATGGCACGGTATTCGTCGTGGTGGGCCTGGAAGTCGCGCAGGGACGCGGAGTCCAGCTCGTGCCAGGTCATCACCTGGGGCAGGACGTCCTCCCGCCGGGCGAACGCGAGGAAGTCGGTCAACAGCCGGGTGTGGAAGGCGGCTTCGTTGGGCCCGGCGATCCGTGCGTCCGGGGCGATGGCGCGGATGCGCCGGTACACCGTCCGCCAGTCCCGGAGGAACCGGTCGCGATCGATCTCGTACCGCGCCTGGTCGGCGACGTCGAGGTGGTACCAGATCTGGTCGGGCTCGTTGAACGGGATGAACACGAACCGGCCGGCGTCCGGGGCGGCCGACACCTCCCGGACGATCCGGTCGGCCCTGGTCAGATAGTCGTCGATGCCGAGATCCTCGTACGGCCACCTCGCGTAGGTGTCCTGCATCATCACGTAGATCTCGCCCCCGCCGTTGCGGAGGAACGACCGCGAGACGGTGAGCGCGTCCCCGTTCGGGTGCTGGGCGCCGCCCTCCGGCTTCTGCGAGACGCTGGTGAGCTTCAGGGGCGCGAGCACGGCGTCGCCGGGCACCCCGTCGTCGCTCAGCCCGTACAGCGCGCCGTTCGCGCCGAGCAGCACCGGGCCCTCGGAAACCGCGAGATCGACGGTGAGCCGCTGCGGACCGGGAAGCGCGGGCGGTGGTCCCGAGCTCTCCCGCACCACCAGCTCCGGCACCGAGACGGGATGCGGGGCGATCCGCGCGGACTCCTCCAGCGCCGAGTGCAGCAGGGCGAACGCGGCCTGCCCCAGGCCGGTGAAGTCGAGGCGCACGGTGGTCAGGGACGGGGTGAGAAAGGCGGCGTGCGGGGCGTCGTCGAACCCGGCCACGCTGACCTCGCCCGGGACGGACCGGCCGGCCTCGTGCAGAGCACGCACCACCCCGAGCGCGAGGTCGTCGTTGCCGCACAGGATCGCGGTCACGGCCGGATCCCGGGCCAGCCGCACCCCCGCCGCATAGCCTCCCGCGGGTCCCCAACCGCCTTGCAGGGGACGGGGTTCCCGCGCGCCGGCCTCGCGCAGCGCCTGCCGCCAGCCGGTGGTGCGAGC
This sequence comes from Streptomyces vulcanius, assembly GCF_042653945.1. Taxonomy (NCBI): domain Bacteria; kingdom Bacillati; phylum Actinomycetota; class Actinomycetes; order Kitasatosporales; family Streptomycetaceae; genus Streptomyces; species Streptomyces vulcanius. Next base: position 89,642 of record NZ_JBHSFK010000016.1, read on the forward strand.
GCCGGTGCGCCGGGTGCCGGACGGGATGGCGACGTAGTGCACGGTCTCGTGGCCGAGGGCGAGCAGATGGCGGGTCACCTCGCGGGCCGCCTCGCGGTCGTCGGTCCACACCCACGGACGGTCGCCCCCCGGCGGCCTCGCCGGTGTCTCGACCACGCCGACGACGGGCAGTTCGGGCGGCACGGCCTCCAACGCCCTTACCCCGGCCGGGTCGTAGGCGACCACGATCAGCCCGCCGCCCGCGTCCGCCGCGCGTCGCACCTCGGCGGCGACGGCGGGCTCCTCCGCCGACTCCAGGACCCGGATCCCGAGCGAGTACGACGCGGCCCGCGCCGCCTCCTCGATGCCCTGGAGGACCGAGGCATAGCCGTAGTGGGTGGTGTCGGCGGTGAGCACGGTCACCGAGCTGCTCCGCCCGCTGGCCAGGGCGAGCGCGGTGGCGTTGCGCCGGAAGCCCAGCTCGTCGACCGCGGCGAGCACCCGCTCCCGGGTCTCCGGCCGGACGCTGGGGTGACCGTTGATCACCCGGGAGACGGTCTGGTAGGAGACCCCGGCGGCGCCGGCGACGTCCCGGATGCTCGCCGGACGCCTTGGCTGACCGGTCGGATTCATGCCAAGATTGTGACCGGTCACATGGAGAACGTCAAGATCACGGGGACGGGACGCGTACGCCTGCTGTGGTGCTGGTCAGGCTCACGGCGCAGGCGTACGCGGCGGTTCAGCGGGGGTGGCTCACCAGGTGTGGGCCACGTCGACCACGAGGTGGCCGTCCAGTTGCAGTACCCGGAACGGGAGCCGGGCGCGCACGCCGAGCCCGAACTGGGTCTGGCCCTCGAAGCTGACCGCGTACCGGGTGTCCCGGAACGTCTGGTAGCCGGTGAGGTTCACGCCCGGCAGCGGTTGTGCGAACACGCCGGGGTAGGTGCGCGTGCCGGTGTTCGGGTTGTAGGCGGGCGCGTGCACCCGGATGTCCAGGATGGCGCCGCCGTTGACCGGGATGGTCTTGCCGGACGCGTCGGCGACGAGTTCGCTGACGTATCCGACCGAGTAGCCGAGTTCGCCGGCGGTCGCGCCGGGAACGTCGACGACGAACCGGTCGTAGCAGTCGTGCCGACCGGTCCGGGCGTTGGTGATGGACTCCCCGTTGGTCATCGCGAAGTCGTACTTGTCGAGACTGCCCCAGCCGGTGGCGCAGGCGGCGACCGCCGGCGTCGCGGCGGCCGGGGCGGCCATGGCCGGGACCGCCGCCGCGCCGAGTGTCGCGGCGGCCAGTGCGGTGGCCGCCCAGACTGTTCCCATTCGTGCCATGTGTTCCCCCAAGAGCGCGAGTGCGTCGAATGAACGCGAGTGCGTCGTATGGGTGAGACGTCCGGGTCGGCCCGAAGGTTGTACGCCCTTTCTAGCTCAGGCTCCGGGTGGTGTACGCGCACTCCGTGTAGATGTAGCCGGACTCCAGCTTGGCGGTGTCCGAGGCGGGCGTGGAGAGGCTGTCGCTCTTCGGCTTGTGCAGGAAGTACGTGGTGCCCACCGGCAGGCTGATGGTCTTCTGCGGGTAGTTCTTGCCGCTGCTGCACGGCTTGAAGCCCGACAGGATGGTGCTGGTGAAGGAGTACGCCGTGCAGCTGCCGCAGGCCTTGAGGGTGAAGCTGCCGGTGACCGGGCCGGTGTACATGACCGTGATGTCGTCCGGGCTGTCGTTCTGGACGGTGACCTGGATGCTGCCGCCGCTGCGGTTCGTGGGCAGCTTCTTGCCGGCGGCCGGGACCGTCTGGGCGATCTCCGCCGCGATCGCGATCTTCCGCGCCAGGCCGGCGTTCCCGGCGGTCTTGTGGGTCGAGACATAGCTCTGCATGGTGCTCTGCGCGGCGTCGAAGTCGCCGTCCTTGTACTGGTCCACACCGCAGTTGTACGTGCCCGAACTGGCGCTGTTCGTGGCCTTGTCGGAGTCCTTGCCGAGCGCGTCGGAGACGCTCGCGTCCTCGGCCTGGATACCGTCGATGCTGGTGCCGAGGGTCTTCAGACGCTCGACCGCCGCGCACGGGTCGCCGCTGCTGAGCTGCTTGGCCCAGGCGGAGACCGCCGAGCCCACTGCGGGCTCGACCTGCCCGGCCGGGTCCGAGTCGGGGAAGGTGGTGAGCAGCTCGCCGAACTGGTCCGCCCAGGTGGAGGTGCCCGCCAGGAGTCCGTCCGAGCCGCACTCGTACAGCGAGGTGGCCAGCCGGTCGTCGGGCCACTTCTCCAGCGACCCCAGGTCGGTCTCGGGCATCTTCTTCGGGACCGTGCGCAGGTACGTCAGCGGCGCGATCGCGTTGCAGTAGTCCTTCTGCTCGAACGAGGAGCCGACGGTCGTGTAGTACGTCCGCATCCGGCCCGGCACCTTGGCGGCGGCCCGGGAGTCGGGGTGGTCCGCGCTGAGCGCCTCGTAGATCGCCAGCGCGCTGCGGTAGTCGGACTCGGCCGAGCTGAACGGATCGTCCCCGGCCGACTCCACCAGCTGGTCCGCGTTGTCCAGCCGGTCGAGGAGCATCTGCTGGGTCGCCTCGTCCCTCGCGCGGTCGTACAGCACGACGCCGCCGGCCGGTACGACGAGAACGACGAACGCCAGGACGAGCGCGAGCGGCGCGGGGGCGGGCCAGGCGAGCCGGGTGCGCAGTCCGACTACGGCGCCGTGCGCCGCCACCGCGAGAAGGAACACGAAGTACAGGACGATCGCGAACCCCGGGACGCCGTCCGGATCGGCGGGCAGCGCCACCAGCAATAGGCCCGCCGTCGCCACCAGACAGAGCAGCATCAGCAGCCAGCGGCGCACCAGCGCGTAACCGAGGCCCAGGCCACTGAGGTTGAGGACGGCCACCGCGACCGCCCGGACACCGTCCGCCGGGGCGGGCGGCGGTGCCGGCGGCATCGGCGGCACCGGGTAATTGTGGAAAGTCTGGTCGTATCTGCCGTACTGGTCCCCCGACATGGCGGCCACCCCCGTCAACTGCATCCGCGTATCTGTGATTTGTCAGTCTATCGGCGGAAGTGGAGTCAACGACAGTGGGAAATGGGCTTCGGCAGACAAGGCTCAGGCGTCCGAGACGTTCGCCGTCACCTGCCGGAGGAGCCGCTTGGCCGTCGCGTCCTCCTCCGCCGTGAGGCCCATGGCGTCGCCGATGGCGAGGGGCACGGTGGTCGCGCGGTCGCGGAGCCGGGCGCCGGCGTCCGTGAGGCGCAGGGCGACCGAGCGTTCGTCGTCCGGACGGCGTTCGCGGCGCAGGAGACCGTTCGCCTCCAGTCGCTTGAGGAGCGGGGAGAGGGTGCTGGACTCCAGCTGGAGCGCGGCGCCCAGCTCCCGTACCGAGATCGAGTCCTGCTCCCACAGTACGAGCATCACCAGGTACTGCGGGTAGGTCAGGCCCAGCGCGTCCAGCAGTGGCCGGTAGCGGGCGGTGACCGCACGGGACGCCGCGTACAGCGCGAAGCACAGCTGGTCGTCCAGGAGCAGCGACCTGTCGGTCGGTTCGGTGCCGGCCACCGGCTTCACCACCCTGTTTTCGTCTTGGTCGTCGTTGTTGTTGCCGTCGTTCGAGTCCACTCGATTCTATCGCTCTCCAAGTGATCGAGAGCTAATTAGTTGTGCACGACTTAGTCGCGCGCTATCGTTCTGGATGTGCCGCCGGTCCCGACCGGGACTACCGTCAGGAACCTGTCCGCGGCACCCCGACTCAGGAGGTCGTCATGACCGACACCACCCGCCCGGTACTCGAACCCGAGGCAGCGGCGTTTGCCGAGGCGACCGCGAATCCGCCGTATCTGTTCGATCTGGCGCCGGCGGAGGGGCGTAAGGCGGTCGACGAGGTGCAGTCGGGTGAGATCGACATGCCGGCCGTGGACGAGGAGTGGGTCACGGTGTCGGGTGGTCCGACGGGGAGTGTCCGGGCTCGGATCGTGAGGCCGGCGGGTGTCGGCGGCGCGCTGCCGGTGGTCGTCTACATCCATGGTGCGGGCTGGGTGTTCGGCAATGCGCACACGCATGACCGTCTGGTGCGTGAGCTCGCCGTGGGTGTGGGTGCGGCGGTGGTGTTCCCGGAGTACGACCTGTCGCCGGAGGCGCGGTATCCGGTGGCGATCGAGCAGAACTTCGCGGTGGCGCGGTGGGTGGTGGCGGAGGGTGCGTCGAAGGGTCTGGACGCCTCGCGGTTGGCGGTGGCGGGTGACTCGGTCGGCGGCAACATGACCGCGGCGCTGACGCTGATGGCGAAGGAGCGTGGCGGTGTTCCGTTGGTGCAGCAGGTGTTGTTCTACCCGGTGACGGACGCCGCCTTCGACACGGCGTCGTACCACCAGTTCGCGGAGGGGTATTTCCTGCGGCGGGACGGGATGCAGTGGTTCTGGGACCAGTACACGACGGATGAGGGTGAGCGGGCCCAGATCACGGCTTCGCCGCTGCGTGCGACGACGGAGCAGCTGGCCGGTCTGCCGCCGGCGTTGGTGATCACGGGTGAGGCGGATGTCCTGCGGGATGAGGGTGAGGCGTATGCGAACAAGCTGCGCGCGGCCGGTGTTCCGGTCACGGCGGTGCGTTTCCAGGGCATCATCCACGACTTCGTGATGCTCAACGCGCTGCGCTCGACGCATGCCGCCGAGGCCGCGATCAACCTCGCCGTCACCACCCTGCGGACGGCGCTGGGCACCGCCTGAGCCGTGTCCCTCAGCTTCCCACCGGGAAGTACTGCCTCGGTGTGACCCCCACCAGCCGGTGGAACGCGGCCGTGAAGGAACTGGCCGTGGCGTAGCCGACCCGGTGGGCCACCGCCTCGATCGGCAGGCCCGCGGCGAGGTACGGCATCGCGGCCTGCATCCGCAGCCGTTCCCGCCACTGGCCGAACGCGAGGCCCGTCTCCGCGACGAAGAGACGGGCCAGCGTACGGCCGCTCGCGCCGACCTCGATGCCCCACTCCGCCAGGGTCCGCGCGTCGGCGGGGCGCGCTCCGAGCGCCTCGGCCAGCGCGCGGGCCCTTGGATCGCGGGGCACGGGCGCGGAGACGCTGGTGATCGGCACCGGGCGGAGTTCGTCGAGCAGCACCGCCTCGGCCCGCACACGGACGTCGTGGGCCAGGTCGGTCCGGACCAGGTGGTCGATCAGCGCCCGGAGCAGGGGCGTGACGGCGACGACGGTCGGCTCCCGCCAGTCGACATGCGGACACGCCGCCGGATCGACAAAGGCACTGCGCATCACGACGTCGCCCGCCGACTCCGTCGTGTGCGCGAGGCCCTCGGGAATCCACAGCGCGAGCGACGGCGGCAGCAGCCACACGCCCTGCTCGCTGCGCACCCGCAGCAACCCCTTCGCTGCCCAGGCGAGTTGGTGCAAGGGATGCCAGTGCGCGGTGAAGGTGAGACCGCGTGGCATGGCGAAGTGGCCGACGACGATGCCGGTGGCGGTGGAGCGCGGGCGGAAGACCGAGGGGCCGTCCCCGCCGTCGTGCTGTCCGTTTCGCGACACGAGTCGGCAGCCTAGCCCGTCGTGGACACGGAACGGCCGGCTTAGCGTCGACGGTATGCCGATGAACCGAGCCCACCGCAAGCTGTGCAGCTCCGAGGAGTGGGCACAGACCACCAAGGACGTCATCCTGCCCTGGTCTCTGGAGGACGTGGACCTCGGCGAGGACGTCCTGGAGATCGGCCCCGGCTATGGCGCGAACCTCCGCGTCCTCGTGGAGCGGGTGCCCCGGCTGACGGCCGCCGAGATCGACGCGGACACCGTCGCCCTGCTCAAGGGCCAGTGGGGCGACAGGGCCACCGTCCTGCACGCGGACGGAGCCGAACTGCCTCTGCCGGACGCCTCGTTCGACTCCGTCGTCTGTTTCACGATGCTGCACCACGTGCCCACCGACGCCCACCAGGACCGTATCTTCGCCGAGGCCTTCCGGGTCCTGCGCCCGGGCGGCACCTTCGCCGGCAGCGACAGCCTCTCCAGTGTCCGCTTCCGGGTCCTGCACCTGAGGGACACCCGCAACACCGTGGACCCGGCCGCCCTGCCCGACCGCCTGCGGGCGGCCGGATTCACGGAGGTCGCGGTGGACAGTCACCCGCGGCGCAACCGGGTGCGCTTCCGCGCCCGACGGTGAACTACCGGGTGACGGGCCGATGGACGAGGACCCCGCCCGTCGCGGGGAACGAGTCCGGCAGCCAAGGGGCTGCGAGCCGACGGCCGTTGAGGAATGTCTCCCGCACGCGGGTGTCCGTCTCCGACGTGTGCGGGGCCACCACGGTGATCCGCACGCCGTTGCCCCGGTGGATCGTGGCGGCAGTGAACAGCGGGTCTGACAGGGCCAGTTGGGAGCTGCCGGGGATCTGCGGGTACAGGCCGATGCTCGCCCAGACGGCCCAGGAGGACATGGCGCCGAGGTCGTCGTTGCCGACCAGTCCGTCCGGACCGTCGCTGAACAAGCTGGTGAGGATGCGCCGTACGGTGTCCTGGGTGCGGTCGGGGCGGCCCAAGTAGCCGTACGCCCAAGGGGTGTTGAAGGACGGTTCGTTGCCGAGGTAGGCGTACGGCTCGTCACCGCCCGCGTTGAGCTTGGTGAAGAAGGAGTCCAGGCGGGTGGTGACGGCGGCGGCGTCGCCCATCGCGTCGAGCAGGCCGGGGAAGTCGTGCGGGACCATCCAGGTGTACTGCGCCGCGTTGCCCTCGACGTACTCCTTGCGCTGGGCCGGACTGAAGGCGGGCCAGGTGCCGTCGGCGCGGCGGGGCTGGAGGTAGCGGCTGTCGGGATTCAGCAGGTTGCGCCAGTTGCCCGCGGCGCGCAGAAGGGCGGCCTGGGTGTCCGACTCGCCCAGCCGTCCGGCGAGTTGGGCGAGGGCGGCGTCGGCGACTGCGTACTCCAGCGTGGTGGACGCGCTGCCCCACACACCCTTCGTGCCGGCCGGGATCCAGCCGAGGGTGTCGTAGTACGTGTGCCCGGGGCGCTGCCGGTCGTTCCCGCGCCCCGCGACGGCGGCGCGCAGCAGCTCACCCGCCTCGAAGTCCGTGCCGCCGAAGGCGTGGACGGAGGCGGCCATGGCGGGCAGCGGGTCGCCCACCATCACGCCGGTGCCGCCGTTCGCCACCGTCCACCGGTCGAAGTGGCCTGCCTGGCGGCCCTGTTCGAGGATGGACTGGGCGACGTCGGACGCCTCGCGCGGGGCGAGCAGCGCCAGCAGCTGGATCTGCGAGCGGTAGACGTCCCAGCCGGAGAAGTTCGCGTACTGCACATGCCCCGGCCGGGTGCGGTGGATCAGCCCGTCCATACCCGGATAGCGGCCGTCGGTGTCGCTGAGGGCGCCCGGGTGCAGCAGCGAGTGGTAAAGAGCGGTGTAGAACATCCGGCGCCGGGAGTCGCTGCCGCCGTGCACACCGATCCGGCCGAGCCAGTCGTTCCAGGTCCGACGCGTGCCCCGGCGTACCGCGTCGAAGGAGCGGTCGCGCTGCTCCACCTGCGCGTTCTGCCGCGCGGCTTCCTCGCTCACGAAGGAGACGCCGACCCGTACCGTCACCTTGCGAGTCCCGGGCGCGAAGGACACATACGCTCCGGACGCCTTCCCGTCCAGCGGCTCGGAGTAGGCGAAGGGCCGGTCGAACACGGCGTGGAAGTAGAGACGGTAGCGGTTGCGCGTGCCGCAGAAGCCCCCGCTCTCCGTCGACCCGGAGAGCGTGCGGGCGCCGACGGCGACCGTGCCGGTGGCCCGGTTGAAGGCGCGTCCGGCGTCGACGGTGAGCCCCGCGGGCCGCCCGTCGTCCGCCGGATAGCTCAGCCGGGCGATGCCCGAGCGCTGCGTCGCGGCGAGTTCCGTACGGATCCCGTTGTCGAAGTCCACCCGGTAACTTCCCGGCGCGGCCTCCTCGTTGGCGTGCGAGAACGTGGCGTGACGGGCGGCCGGGTCCGTCGCCGGACGGCCGGTGAGCGGCATGAACGGTACGTTCCCGTAGTCGTCGCAGCCCGCGCCCGAGAGATGGGTGAGGCTGAAGCCGCGGATGCGCCGGTCGGCGTACGCGTAGCCGCCGTGCTGCGGGGTGACCGTGTCGGGGCTCCACTGGATGCCGCCCAGCGGCGCCGTCGCGCCGGGGAAGGTGTTGCCGGCGCCGCCTCCGTGGCCGAAGTCCGCCCCGCCCGGCGCCGTGCCGACGAACGGGTTGACGTAACGGGCCGGGTCGTCGACCTCCGCCACCGGGGTGACGTCGGCCCGTGCGGGCGGGGCCAGCAGCACGACCGCCGCCAGCGCGGCCCCGAAGGGTGACAGGCGCACGGGGATCTCCTTGCGTCGCGGGGAGCCGGCACCCGATGGAGGAACGCACGGCGTGGGGGCCGCCGAGGAGGGGCCTCCCCGGAGGAAGTGCCCACTCTCACCGGCCCCGGCGGCACCCGCCGAGCCGCCGTGCCGTGCGTCGCCCGGATTCAGGCGCACGGCGCAAAGCAACCGGACGGCGCAAAGCAACCGGACGGCGCCACGACTGAACAATGCGGACCAGAGATCCGTAACTCTGGGTAACTCTCCGTCTGGCGTACAGTCGAAGCCGGGGGCAGGACCATCGGAAAGGGGGACGGCGTGCCGCAGGAGCCGGTGCGGTTCACCGTGCTCGGGGCCGTCCGGGTGCGGCGTGGGGAGACCGAGCTGGAGCCCGGCGGGCCGCAGGAGCGTACGTTTCTGGCACTTCTGCTGGTCAGGGCGGGACAACCGGTCGCGGTGAGCGAGATCGTGGACGTGCTGTGGGGCACCGATCCACCACGCAGCGCGCTCAACGTCGTACGACGGCACGTGGGTTCTCTGCGCCGGCTCCTCGAGCCCGTCCTCGCCGCCCGCGCGGAGGGCCGCTGGCTGGTGCGGGACGCCGGCGGATACCGACTGGTGACCGACGGTGACACCAGCGACCTCCTCCGGTTCCGTGCCCTGCGTGACACGGCCCGGCGGACCGCCGACGCCCCGCGTGCGCTCGAACTCCTCACCGAGGCACTGGCGTTGTGGCACGGACCGGTCGCCGCCGGGATCCCCGAACCGGCCCGCGCGCACGCGGCGTTCACCGCCGTGGAACGCGAACTGCTCGCCGCCGCTCGGGAAGCGGCCGACGCGGCCCTGGGCGCCGGCGTACCGGAGACGGCCCTGCCGCATCTGCGCCGGGCCGCCGCCGACCAACCGCTGGACGAACCCGTCCACGCCGCACTCGTCCGCCTGCTCACCGCGGCCGGCCACCGCGCCGAGGCGCTGGCCGCGTACGACGCCGTACGGGCGCGGCTGGCCGAGGAGTTGGGCATCGACCCGGGCGCCGAACTGCGCGACGCCGTGCCTCGGGAGCGGCCGGTCCGCGTGCCGTCCCAACTTCCTTCCGACCTTCCCGTGTTCACCGGTCGGCGCGCCGAACTGGACGAGGTGCTCGAGCTGTTCGGCGCGGAGATGGCGCAGCCCGGCACCGTGGTGATAGGCGCGGTCGGCGGCATGGCGGGCGTCGGGAAGACGACCCTCGCCGTGCACTGGGCGCACCGGATCGCCGACCGGTTCCCCGACGGACAGCTCTACGTCAACCTGCGCGGCTTCGACCCCTCCGGCACGACGACCGAGCCGGGCGAGGTCGTGCGCGGCTTCCTGGACGCGCTCGGAGTGCCCGCCGACCGCGTCCCGCACGGACTCGACGCGCAGACCGCGCTCTACCGCAGCACCCTGGCCGGCCGGCGGGTCCTCGTCGTCCTGGACAACGCCCGGGACGCCGAGCACGTCAGACCGCTGCTGCCCGGCTCGGCCGGCTGCCTCACCATCGTCACCAGCCGCGACGAACTGTCCGGTCTGGTCGCCGCGCACGGCGCGCACACCCTCACTCTGCGCCCCTTCGACGAGGACCAGACCCGGGCGTTCCTCGTGCGGCGCCTGGGCGCCGAGCGGATCGCCGCCGAGCCGCGGGCCGCCGCCGAGATCGGCGACCTGTGCGCCGGACTGCCCCTCGCCCTCGCCTGTGTCGCCGCCCGCGCCGCAGCCCACCCCCACTTCCCCCTCGCGGCCGTCGCCGCCGAACTGCGCGAGACACACGGCAGCCTCGACGCCTTCGCCCGCTCCGACGCCTCCGTCGACGTCGGCACGGTGTTCTCCTGGTCCCTGCGCGCCGTCTCGGCCGACGCGGCCCGGCTGTTCCGGCTGCTGGCCCTGCACCCCGGCCCCGACCTCACCCTCCCGGCCGCCGCCGCGCTCGCCGGTCTGCCGGTCCGCCGCACCCGCCCGCTGCTGGCCGAACTGACCGCCCGGCACCTGGTCACCGAACACAGCCCCGCCCGCTACGCCTTCCACGACCTGCTGCGCGCCCACGCGGGCGAACTCGTCCACGAGCACCACACCGGGCCGGAGCGGCAGTCCGCCCTGCGCCGGCTCCACCACCACTACCTGCACACCGCGCACACCGCCGACCGGCTGCTCGCCCCCGGCGCCGACCCGCTGCACCCGCCGCCCGCGCCCGAGGGCGCCCACCCCGAACCGCTCGCCGACGGGGACCGCGCCCTCGCCTGGCTGACCGCCGAACACGCCGTACTGCTCGCCGTCGTGGCCGTCGCCGCCGCGTCCGGGGAGCCGGAGCAGGAACGAATCTCCTGCCAACTGGCCTGGTCCCTGGAGCCGTTCTTCGACCGGCGCGGCCACTGGCACGACGGGCTGACCGTCCAGCGCACCGCCCTCGACACCGCCCGGCGGCTCGCCGACTCCGCGCTCATCGCCCGGGGCCTGCGCGGACTCGCCCGTGTGGAGGGCCGCCTCGGCCTGCACACCCGCGCCGTCCCCCGCCTGGAGCAGGCCCTGCGCCTCTTCACCGAGCTGGGCGACGACACCGGCCGGGCCAACACCCACCGCAGCCTCGGCTGGGAGAGCGAACAACTCGGCGACCTGCCCGGCGCCCTGCGCCACAACCAGCTCGCTCTGGCCCACTTCCGCACCCTCGGCGACCGTGCCGCGCAGGCCAGCGTCCTGAACTCGGTCGGCTGGTACCACGCACTGCTCGGCGAGTACCGCCACGCCCTGAAACACTGCTTCGAGGCCCTGACCATGCTCCAGGAACTCGGCGACCGGTACGGCCAGGCCGTCACCTGGGACAGCATCGCCTACGCCCACCACCAGCTCGGCCGCCACTCGCACGCGCTGCTCGGCTACCGCAACGCCCTCACCCTGCTGCGTGACCTGGGCGTGCCCTACCTCGAGGCCGACACCCTCGTCCGCGTCGGCGACAGCCACCGCGCCATGGGCGACGACACCGCCGCCCGAGCCGCCTGGGCGGAGGCCCTCGACCTCCTCATCACCCTCGACCACCCCGACGCCGAGCGGGTCGCGGCCCGACTGACGGGCGCCGAGGACCGCACCGATGCGGGCTGAGACACCGATGCGGGCTGAGACACCGGGACGCGCGGAGGCGCTGGGGTGCGCGGAGGTGCTGGGATCGGTGCGGGGCGAGGGGCCGGGTGTCGAGGCGCGGAGATTGGTGCAGGTGGAGGTGTCGGGTATGGAGGCGCTTGGGCCGGTGGCGGCTGAGGGGCCGGGCGTCGAGGTGTCGGGATCGGTGCGGGGCGCGGAGCCGGGCGTCGAGGTGTCGGGATCGGTGCGGGGCGCGGAGGCGCTGGGGTGCGCGGAGGTGCGGGGATCGGTGCAGGCGGAGGTGTCGGGTATGGAGGCGCTCGGGCCGGTGGGGGCCGAGGCGCTGCGCTTTCAGGTGCTGGGGCCCGTAAGGGTGTGGCGGGACGGAGTCGAGCTCGATCTGGGGTTTCCGCAGCAGCGCGCCCTGCTCGCCCTTCTCCTCGCCTGCGCGGGGCGGCCCGTGCCGACCGGTGAGATCCTCGACGTGCTGTGGGCCGAACGCCCGCCCGCCAGCGCCGTACACGTGACCCGCCGTTACGCCGGCGCCCTGCGCCGTCTGCTGGAACCCGGGCTGCCGCCCCGCGCCCCCGGCCGCCGCCTGCTGCGCCGCACCGGCGGCTACCTCCTGGCGGCCGAGACCGACGAGGTCGACCTGCTGCGGTTCCGCGAACTCACCCGGCGGGGCAGCCGGGCCGCGGCCACCGGACGCCCGGACACGGCGGCCGGGCACTTCGCGCGGGCACTCGCGGAGTGGCGCGGCCCGGTGGCCATGGGCATCCCGGCGTCCGTCCGCGCACACGTCCAGTTCACCGCCGTGCAGCGCGAACTGATCGGCACGGCCCGCCTGGCGGCCGACGCGGCACTGCTGAGCGGCCGGGCCGAACAGATCCTGCCCGCCCTGCGCCGCGCCACCGCCCAGGAACCCCTCGACGAACCCCTGCACGCCCGGCTGGTCCTGGTCCTGGCCGCCTGCGGGCTCCAGGCGGAGGCCCTGCGGACCTACGACGACATCCGCCACCGTCTCGCCACCGACCTGTCCCTCACCCCCGGCCCCGAACTCACCGCCGCCCACACCCGGGTACTGCGCCAGGAGCTACGACGACCGAGGGCATCCGTGCCCGCAGTCGGCCAACTGCCGCCCGAACCCGCCGCGTTCGCCGGACGGCAGGCCGAGTCGCAGCAGCTGACCCGGCTCGCCGACGAGAGCGCCGTACTGGTCTGCGGAATGCCGGGCGTCGGCAAGACGACCCTCGCGGTGGCCTGGGCGCACGGGGCCGCCGACCGTTTCCCCGACGGACGGCTCCACATCGACCTGCGCGGCTCCGACCCGGTCCGGGACCCCGTACCGCCCGCCGACGCCCTGCGCGAGCTGCTCACGGCACTGGAAGTCCCCGCCCACCGCATGCCCGACGGAAGGGCAGCCCTGGCCGGTCTCTACCGCACCCTGCTCGCGGAACGCCGCGTCCTCGTCGTACTGGACGACGCCGCGGACACCGAGCAACTCCGCCCGCTGCTGCCCACCGCCCCCGGCTCGCTGGCGCTCGTCACCAGCCGCAACGCCCTCCCCGGCCTCGTCGCCACCGGCGCCCGCCCCCTGACACTCGAGCCGCCGTCCACCGAGGACGCACGAGCGATCCTGACGGAGCAACTCCGCACCAGGCAGTCCACCGCCGCGCCCGCCCCGAGCGTCACCCACGAGATCGTCACCCACTGTGGGCAGCTGCCCCTGGCTCTCTCCGCCGTCGCCGACCGCATCGCAGCCGCCCCCGGTCCTCCCCTCACCGCGGTGGTCGCCGAACTGCGGGACGCCCACGGAGGCCTCGACGCCCTGAGCGCGCTGCGCGCCCCCTTCCTGGCCTCCTACCGGCGTCTCCCGGCCGACAGCGCACGTCTGTTCCTGCTCATGCCCCGGCACCCCGGACGGTCCCACCTCACCCCGGAGACGGTCGCGCCGCTCGCCGGTCTGCCCGTCCGCCGTGCCCGGCTGCTGCTCGCCCAGCTCGCCGAAGCCCACCTCCTCCGCGAAACCGAGCCGGGCCGTTACGCCCTGCACGACCTGCTGCGGGCCTTCGCCACGGAACTGGCCGCGGCGGCCGCGGCGGACACAACGAACCCAACGGACACGAGCTGAAGGCGTCGTCACTCCACCGTCACTCTTTTTTCACATCCGGCGGCCTACCGTCCGAGCACCGAACGACACCCCCGGAGGCAGCGGCGGAACATGCCCACCACCACGACCGGCACCGGCCGCACCGGCACACCCGTCAGGATCCTCACCGATGAGGAGACCCCCGACCGGCTGCCGGGGGAGGGCCGGCCGCACCCCGCGCACCGGCTGCTCGCCCGGGACACCGGCGAGTACCTCTTCGTCGGCCTGCGCGGCGGCACCGGCGGTCCGCCCGACACCCGGCCGGCCGCCCTCCACCTCGCCCCCGGCGACATCTGTTTCTACGACGTCCAGCACACCCCCGCCCTCGACTTCCCCGAGCGGTTCCGGGCCACGGTGTTCCTCGTCCCGGTCGATCTGCTGGGCCTCGCCGCGCCCGACGTACAGCGGATCGCGTGCACGCCGGTCACCCGCTCCTCCCGGCTGGGCACCCTGCTCTCGCCGCTGCTGAGCGACCTCGCCCGTACCGCCGCCGAGGCCCGGCCGCCGGTCGGCGACATGCTGGCCTGGAACGCGGCGAACCTCCTCGCGACCCTGGCCGCCGAGCAGCTCGGCTCACCGGGCCCCGGTCCGCAGGGCGGGAAGCCACCCGTGCTGGAGCGGATCCTGGAGTACGTCGAACTCCACCTGACCGACCCGGACCTGTCACCGGAGGTGATCGCCCGCGCCCACCACATCTCCGTCCGCTACCTGCACAAGCTGTTCAAGGACGAGGGCAGCACCGTAGGGCGCTGGATCCTGCGCCGCAGGCTCGACGAGTGCCGGCGCGACCTGATGCGGTACGGGCGCGGCAGCCGCACCATCGCGGCCGTCGCCGCCCGCTGGGGCTTTCTCAGCGCCACCCACTTCAGCCGGGTCTTCCGGGCCGCCTACGGCATGTCCCCACGGGAGTGGCGCGACACCGCCGGCCGCGACAGGACCCGCTAGAGACGGGCCCAGGACGCGTCCGGTGTCGACAGCCGGTGCGTGGTCACCGAGGTGGCCACGAGCAGCAGCAGGGCCAGTGCCAGGGCGAGGACCAGATGACCGTGCAGGATCAGAAGGGCGCCGGCCAGGGCGCCCGTGAACATCGCCAGCACGGACAGGATCCGCCGGCCGGGGCGCGGCGCCGCGCCTCCGGCGGGCGCGGAGTCGGCGGCCAGGCCCGTCAGGGTGAGGGTCAGCACCGTCGTCGTCAGGTCCGGGACGCCCAGCCTGCGGGCGACCGCGTTCTGCAGACCCATGGCGAGCCCCAGCAGCACGATCAGCGTGTACTGGACGCCCGTGCCGACCCGGCCGTCCGTCACCGCGGCGACGGCCACCGTGACCGCGACCAGCGCCGTCTGCACGGCCGTCGCCGCACGCAGCAGATGCCCCCGGTGCGCCGCGAACCGGGTGCCGAACCCGCCGCCCGCCAGCGCCCCCGTGAGGAAGGACGCCAGCGAGACGACGGAGGCGGTCGCGGAGAGGTTCGCGGCGCCGGCCAGCGCGAAGCCGAGGAAGACGACGTTGCCGGTCATGTTGGCCACGAACACATGCCCGAGCGCCAGATAACTCACCGCGTCCACCAGCCCGGTGACCACGGTCAGCGTCAGCATCAGCGGCGGCAGCGGCCCGTGCCGCTCCTCCCCGGCCGGAACGAGGGTCCGCAGCGCGTCAGTCAGCAAGCCGCGCATGACGCGTCCCCTCCGGTACCGGTTCCGGTGTGTGCAGTACGAGCCGGGTGAGCAGCCCGCTCGCCGGTCCGGCCACGATCGCCGCCCCGACCAGCCAGCCCGGCCAGGGGGTGAGACCCAGCACCCGGTCCAGCGACCAGTCGCCCGGCCCGGTCAGGGCGAGGGACGCGGACACCACGACGAGGACGAGCGGATACTCGTAACCGTCGTTCTGCACCCACAGCCCCTTGGGCCGCTTCACCGTGCCGGCGACCGTCATCACGCCCATCGCCGCCATCGCGGCCGGCGGGGTGAGCAGCCCGGCGGCCAGGAAAAGACCGGCGCCGAGCTGGCTGCCGCCCGCCGCGAGCGCAGTCAGCCGACCGCCCCGGAAACCGTCGCGGCGGAACTCCTCGGTGCCGCCCGCGAGGCCCTGACCTCCGAGGAGGAAACTCACCTTCTGTACCCCGTGTCCGGCGATGAGGAGCCCCACCACCACCCGGAGAACGAACAATCCCGCGTCCATCGTGCTCACCCGACTTCGTCAGCCCGCCGCGTGCGCGCCGATGACGGCCTGCGCGTAGACGATGCCGAGCCCGTAGGCCCCGCCGTGCTCCTTCACGACCCCCGTCGTGGCGCCGTACGTCTCCGCCCGCGCCCAGTCCCGCTGGAGTTCCAGCAGCACCTGCACCCAGGTGACCGGGACCGCGCCGCCCTGCACCATGCGCTGCACGGCGTGCTCGTGGGCCTGCGGGGTGACCCCGCCGCACGCGTCGGTGACCACGTACACCTCGTAGCCCTGGGCGAGCGCGGAGAGCGTGGGCATGACGACACAGACCTCGGTCCACAGACCGGCGATGACCAGCTTCTTGCGGCCGGTGGCCTTGACCGCGTCGACGAAGGCCAGGTCCTCCCAGGCGTTCATCGTCGTCCGGTCGATGATCTTCTGCTCGGGGAAGACGTCCGCGAGCTGCGGCAGCAGCGGCCCGGAGAACGACTCGGCGGCCACGGTGCTCAGCACCACCGGCACCTCGAACGTCCTGGCCGCCTTCGCCAGACCCACCGTCGCGTTGATGATCGCGGTGCGGTCGCCGCTGCCGGTGCCGAAGAACATCTGCGGCTGGTGGTCCACGAAGAGCACCGCGCAGTTGCCGGGGGTGAGCAGATCGGCGCTGGGGGAGGCCGTGACCTCGTTGATGTCGACCATGGCTGAACCTTTCTCGTAGGGGATCAAACAAAGGGGTGTTGGTCAGAAGGGGTACGGGTCAGAGGGAGAAGCAGGGGTCGAACGGCGTCACCGTGCCGTCGTCGGCGAGCCCGCGCCCGACCCGCCACCGCCGCTGCTGTTCCGACTCGGCGACGGCCTCGCCGATCAGCTCGGCCTGGCGGGCGCCGCCCGACCGCTGGTAGCCGCCGTGGTGCGCGACCGGACTCCACTGCGGGGAAAGCGGGGGCAGTTCCTCGTCGAGGCCCTCGTACTCGCCGGCCGCGTACACGATCCGGCCGCCGACGACCGTCAGCAGCGACTCCAGGTGCGGGATGTCCGCCTCCGGCACGGTGAAGTAGTCCTCGGACAGGATCGCCAGATCGGCGTAACACCCCGGCCGCAGCACGCCCTTGACGTCGTCCTCGCCGGTCAGCGTGGCACCGGCGCGGGTGAACAGCCGCAGCGCGGTGTGCCGGTCGACGCGGTTCGACGGCGGGCGCACCACCAGATCGCCGACCGTCCGCCCGCTGACCAGCCAGTGCAGCGCGACCCACGGGTTGTACGACGAGACCCGGGTGGCGTCCGTGCCGGCGGCGACGGTCAGCCCGCGCCTCAGCATGGCGGCGATCGGCGGGGCGTCGGCGGCGTCTCCGGGGCCGTAGCGCCGTAGGAACGCCTCGCCCTGGAAGGAGAGGCGGTTCTGTACGGACATCGCGCCGCCGAGCGCGGCGATCCGGTCCAGGCTCTCGGGCGAGACCGTCTCCGCGTGGTCGAACAGCCAGCGGCCGTCGCCCGGGAAGAGCCCCTCGGCGGCCAGCTTCTCGAACACCGCGAGATCGCGGCGGATCGTCTCGTCGTAGGTGGCGTGCAGCCGGAATCCCCAGCCGTTCTCCAGCAGCAGCCGGACCGCCTTCTCGAATTCCGGCTCGTAATCGTCGAGTTCCGGCCGGGGCTGGGCGAAGTTCTCGAAATCGGCCGCCGCCCAGGTGAGGTTCTCACCCGCCCCGTTGAGCCGCAACCACGCGTCGCCGTCCTCGGGACGGGCCATTTCGATCCACCGGGTGAGATCCTCGATCTCCTGTCCGGCGGTCTGCGGGAAAAGATGATAGGCGATACGCAGTGACAACTGGCCCGATTTCGCCAGCTCCACGACCGTCGAGTAGTTGTCGGGGAAGTTCTGGAATCCGCCGGCCGCGTCGATCGCCGACGTCAGCCCGAACCGGTTGAGTTCGCGCAGGAAATGACGGGTCGAGATCCTCTTGTCCGTATCCGACAGCGTCGGCGCCTTGGCCAGCGTCGAGTACAGGACCAGCGCGCTCGGCGCGGCCAGCAGCATCCCCGTGGGCTCCCCGTCCCGCCCCCGCACGATCTGACCGCCCTTCGGATCCGGGGTGGTGCGGTCGTACCCGGCGGCCCTGAGCGCGGCCCGGTTGAGCACCGCGGACTGGTAGAGGTGCAGCACGAACACCGGCGTGTCCGGCGCCGCCGCGTTCAGCTCCGCGACCGTCGGCAGCCGCCGCTCGGCGAACTGCTCCGCCGACCAGCCCCCGACCACCCGCACCCACTGGCCCTTCGGTGTGCGCTCGGCCTGCGCGCGCAGCATCGCCAGGCCCTCACGCAGGGTGCGCACCCCGTCCCAGCGCAGCTCCAGCACATAGTTCAGACCGCCGCGGATCACATGCAGATGCGCGTCGTTGAGCCCGGGCACCACACGCCTGCCCATCGCGTCGACGACCCGCGTGTCCGGACCGATGTGCCCGGCCACGTCCCGGTCTTCCCCCACGACCGTCACGACACCGTCGCGCACGGCGAGCGCCCCGGCCTGCGGGCGCCGCTCGTCCTGTGTGTGGATCCGCGCATTGCGTACGACGAGTTCCGCGGCGTTCTCGGCGGCCCGGGGAACCAGTCCGCCGACCGGCATTGCAGACACGGTGCGACACCCTCCAGTAATCGGGGAATTGCTGTGCTCCCACACAACCCGCCCCGGCCTGACACGGGTGTTCTGTCCGCGCATCGAATACGGCCCATCAGCGCACCGCCACTGTGCGCTGTGAGGCCAGTCGCGGTGCACGCGTGGGCAGTTCCCGGCAGCCCGGCGGAATTAGCGTGGAGGAGCACGTCAACGCACATCGAGAACAGCTGGAGAAACCCATGTCCGACGTCGTACAGCCGGTCGTACCGGTACTTGAACCCGAGGCAGCGGCGTTTGCCGAGGCGACCGCGAATCCGCCGTATCTGTTCGATCTGGCGCCGGCGGAGGGGCGTAAGGCGGTCGACGAGGTGCAGTCGGGTGAGATCGACATGCCGGCCGTGGACGAGGAGTGGGTCACGGTGTCGGGTGGTCCGACGGGGAGTGTCCGGGCTCGGATCGTGAGGCCGGCGGGTGTCGGCGGCGCGCTGCCGGTGATCGTCTACATCCATGGTGCGGGCTGGGTGTTCGGTAATGCGCACACGCATGACCGTCTGGTGCGTGAGCTCGCCGTGGGTGTGGGTGCGGCGGTGGTGTTCCCGGAGTACGACCTGTCGCCGGAGGCGCGGTATCCGGTGGCGATCGAGCAGAACTTCGCGGTGGCGCGGTGGGTGGTGGCGGAGGGTGCGTCGAAGGGTCTGGACGCCTCGCGGTTGGCGGTGGCGGGTGACTCGGTCGGCGGCAACATGACCGCGGCGCTGACGCTGATGGCGAAGGAGCGTGGCGGTGTTCCGTTGGTGCAGCAGGTGTTGTTCTACCCGGTGACGGACGCGGCGTTCGACACGGGGTCGTACCGCCAGTTCGCGGAGGGGTATTTCCTGCGGCGGGACGGGATGCAGTGGTTCTGGGACCAGTACACGACGGATGAGGGTGAGCGGGCCCAGATCACGGCTTCGCCGCTGCGTGCGACGACGGAGCAGCTGGCCGGTCTGCCGCCGGCGTTGGTGATCACGGGTGAGGCGGATGTCCTGCGGGATGAGGGTGAGGCGTATGCGAACAAGCTGCGCGCGGCCGGTGTCCCGGTCACGGCGGTCCGCTTCCAGGGCATCATCCACGACTTCGTGATGCTCAACGCGCTGCGCTCGACGCATGCCGCCGAGGCCGCGATCAACCTCGCCGTCACCACCCTGCGCAGCGCCCTGCACACCGTCTGAACCCAGGAGACAGCACACCCATGAGCACCACCACGCCCACCGTCGTCCTGGTCCACGGCGCGTTCGCCGACGCCGCCAGCTGGTCCGGCGTCATCGCCGAACTGCAGGGCCACGGCATCCCGGTGATCGCCCCGCCGAACCCGCTGCGCGGCCTCGCCTCCGACGCGGCGTACGTCGCCTCGGTCGCCGCGCAGATCGACGGACCCGTGATCCTCGTCGGCCACTCCTACGGCGGCGCCCTGATCACGGTCGCCGGCGTCACCGAGAACGTCGTCGGCCTCGTCTACGTCGCCGCGTACGTCCTGGAGGAGGGCGAGAGCCTCGGCGAGCTGCAGGGCCGCTTCCCGCTGTCGCCGCTGGGCAGCAACCTCAAGGAGCGGACGTACCCGGCGCCCGGCGGCGAGTCGGCCGTCGAGTTCACCATCGCCGAGGACGCCTTCCCGTGGGTGTTCGCCGCCGACGTGCCCGCGGACGTCACCAAGGTGCTCGCCGCCGCCCAGCGTCCGCTGGCCGCCGCCGCGTTCGAGGAGACCGCCGCCGCGGCGGGCTGGAAGACCAAGCCGTCCTGGGCGCTGGTCGCCGCCGCCGACGAGGCCATCAACCCCGAGGTGGAGCGCTTCGGCGCCAAGCGCGCCGGGGCGACGACCGTCGAGATCGAGGGCGCCTCGCACGCCGTCGCGGTCTCCCAGCCGAAGGCGGTCGCGGACCTGATCCGTGACGCGGTGAGCGCAACGGCCTGACCCGCCGCAGAAGTCGGCCGCGCGGACCTGTTCGGGTCCGCGCGGCTTCTGCTGTCGTGCGCGCTACCAGGTCACCGGCAGCTCGTACACGCCGTACACGATTCCGTCGTCCTTGAACGGGATCGTGTCCAGCGGTGCCGCGACCCGCAGTTGGGGGATACGGCGGAACAACGTGCCGTAGACCACCTGGAGTTCGATGCGGGCCAGGGGCTGGCCGAGGCACTGGTGGATGCCGAAGCCGAAGGCCATGTGGCGGCGGGCGTCACGGCGTACGTCGAGACGGCCGGGCTCGGGGAAGTGCTCGGGGCTCCAGTTGCCGCTGGCGCCCGGGATGATGACGCCCTCCCCGGCGCGGACGCGCTGCCCGCCGATCTCCAGGTCCTCCAGTGCGAGGCGCCGCTGGCCGCTGTGCACGACGGTCAGATAGCGCAGCAGTTCCTCCACCGCGCCGGCCAGCACCTTCGGGTCGTCACCGGCACGGACGACGGCCAGTTGCCCGGGATGCTCCAGCAGCGCCAGCACGCCCAGGGAGATCATGTTCGCGGTGGTCTCGTGCCCCGCGCCCAGCAGCAGCACGCCCAGCATCGCGGCCTCGTGCCGGGCCAGTTCGCCGGCGGCCATCCGGGCCGCCAGGTCGGAGAGCATGTCGTCGGCCGGGGTGGCCAGCTTCGCGTCGAGGAGCTTCTCCAGATACTGGTAGAGGGCGATGTTGGCGGCGCGGGACTCCTCCGCCGTGGAGTTCCGGCTCACCCCTATCTTGCTGTGCCGCTGGAAGAAGTCGTGGTCCTCGTAGGGCACGCCCAGCAGTTCGCAGATCACCAGCGAGGGCAGCGGCAGCGCGAGCGCCTCGACCAGGTCGACCGGGTTCGGTCCGGCCAGCATCGCGTCGATGAGGTCGTCGGTGATGCGCTGGACGGCGGGCCGCAGCGCCTCCATCCGCTTGATGGTGAACGGCGCGGTGACCATCCGGCGGATCCGCGCGTGCTCGGGGTCGTCCATGTTGAGGAACGACGGCGGGGTCTTCCCGGCGGTCTCCTTGAAGCCCCGGCTCAGGTACGGGAAGCCGGGCCGTGTGACGTCGACACTGAGCCGCTGGTCGCCGTACAGGGCGCGCTGGTCGTCGTAGCGGGTGACGAGCCAGTGCGTACTGCCGTCCCACAGCCGGACCTTGGCGACCGGCCGCTCGTCGTGCAGCCGCATCATCTCCGGGGGCGGGGCGAACGGACAGGCCGCGTCCCGGGGCATCGGGAACTCGGGGACGGACTCGGAAGGGTCGTGCGCAACGATGGAGGTCATGGCACTCCTTGTGGGGGTTGCGAGTTGCTGGCGGTTGACTGCGCGCGGGCGTGTTGTGGGGCGGACGAGTGAGTACTGGGCATGCTCGCGTCGCGGGATCCGAAGGCCCGCCGCGCGGCGGGGCTGGAGCACGACGGCGAACGGTGGGCCGAGCGCAAGCGCGCCCTCACCCTGGAGTCCTCTTCCCGCTGGGCCGGGTCGGTCACGAAGGCCGGCCACGATCAGTGGGCGCTCGCCCGGCGCGGGCCGCTCGCGCACATCCAGAGCCTGGAAGCGGGTGTGCGCACGATCGCGCACCGGCCGTCCCTCCCGGTCGGGGAGAAGGGCACCGAGCGCGCTCCGGGCGGCTACCGCAGCAAGCGGGAGTGGCATGCCAAGACCCGGCGCCCGCACGCGCTCACCGGCCGGCTGGAGGCGGCACGCGCCGACCGTGAGGCCGGGCGCGTGTGTGTGGTGCGCGGCGGGAAGCGGCTGCTGAACAACCGGCACACCCTTCAGGCCGTGCCGCCCGGACGCGGAGCGAACGCGGTGGACCAGAACACCCGACACCGTTCGGGGCGTTCGGCTGAGCACGAGTTCCGGCAACAGGACTCACTCCCGCTCAGTGTCTGGGAACGGTCATGGCACTCCTGGTGGGGGAGCGTCCAGCGCCATGGAACCGCAGCTTCCTGACAGCTCCCCGTCAGAAACCTGACGCGGACCCGTACGTGACCCACGTCACGGCCGCCGGCGGCTCTCGCGCGCACGTCGTACGAGAGCGTCCGCCGCCTCCGGCCACTGCGGGTGGTCGAAGGCGAAGCCCGCGGCGAGCAGACGGCCGGGGACGACCCGGCGGCTCTTCAGGAGCAGTTCGGTGTCCGAGCGCAGGGCGAGGGCGCCGAGTTCGGCCATCCACTTCGTCGCGGGCAGCCCCACCGGGACGCCCCACGCGGAGCGCAGCGCGCGCATGAACGTGCGCTGGGGGAGGGGTTCGGGGGCGGCGAGGTTGACCGGTCCGGCGAGGTCGTCGCGCGCGACGAGGAACTCCACCGCGCGCACGAAGTCCCGGTCGTGGATCCAGGACACATACTGCGCGCCGCCCGCGACCGGACCGCCGAGGCCCAGCCGGGCCAGCCGCGACAGGACGTCGAACACCCCGCCCCGGTCCGGGCTCATCACCATCGCGGAGCGCAGGGCCACCTTGCGGGTGTGCGGGGTGTCGGCCTTCTCCAGCTCGGCCTCCCAGGCCGTGGCGATGTCGACGCTGTAGCCCCAGTAGCCCGGCACGTCCGGCTCGGCGCCGCCGATCACCCCGGTGTCCTCGTCGTTCGGGGCGTCGTGGCGGTGGGCGTAGACGGTCGCCGTGCTCATCTGCAGCCACACCTTCGGCGGCCGTACGGCGACGCCGATCGCCTCGCCCACCACCCGCGCCGACTCCACCCGGGAGTCCATCATGGCCTTGAGGTTGGCGGGGGTGTACCGGCAGCTGACGCTGCGGCCCGCCAGGTTGATCACGACGTCGCTGCCGTCCAGCTCACCGGCCCAGGCGCCCGGGGTCCGGCCGTCCCAGCCGACCTCACCCGGTCCCGACGGGCGACGGCTCAGGACGACGACCTCGTGTCCTGCGGCGGTCAGCGCCCGGCGCAGCACCGTCCCCACCTGCCCGGTACCCCCGGGTATGACGATCTTCATCAGTAGGCTCCCCTTCGTGTGAAGGGGAGCCTACTCCTACTTTTGAACACGTTCAAAACACGTGCTCGCGCTCAAGGTGTCCGGTCAGGCGTGATGGACCTCCAGCGCCGCCCGCACCCCCGACTCCAGCGCCCCCTCGATCCATGACGGCTTGACCGAGGTGTGGTCGCCGGCGAAGTGCAGCGGGCCCTCCTGGGTACGGATCGCCGCCAGCAGCTCGGTGTGCTGGCCGGGCAGCAGGACGGACGCCTCGCCGTACGCGTAGGGGTCGCGCAGCCAGCTCTGGGTGCGCCCGGCACCCGTGTAGAAGACCTCGACCCGCCGGCCGTAGACCTGCTGGAGCCCGCGCAGGGCGTGCGGGTAGCGGGCGTCGTCGTCGAGGGAGTCCCAGCGGGACGCGTCGTCGGCCCAGCTGTAGGAGGCGAGGACGACACCGCCCTTGCTGCCGTCCATCGGGTGCGACGGATTGATCATGAACCGGTTGGAGTTGTCGGAGATCGAACCGCCGCCGACGATGTGCGCCGCCTCCGGCTGGTCCCGCCCGGCCCAGTAGTGGGCGGCGTAGTGCACCCGCTGCCCGGCGGTGATGTGCCCCGGCGGCACGGACGGATGCGCGCCCAGCAGACTCCCGTCGGCCGGTGCCTTCCCGGCCCGGTAGTCCTCGTACAACCCCGGCCGTACGGCGTTGAGTTCGCGCTTCCAGTCCGCCTCGGCGAACTCCCACCAGCGCCGGGAGAACTCCAGCAGCACCTTGGTCGCGCTGTCGTAGTGCAGCTCCGCGACCGCCCGCCGCTTCTTGTACGACATCAGCGGGCTGACCTGGACCTGCCGCAGCCCCGAGAACGGCACCGTGACGATCGCCAGGTCGGCGGTGAACTGCTCGCGCACGACCTTGCCGTCGCGGCCCTCGGAGACGGTGTCGATCCAGACGTGCGGTCCGTCGGCGCGGACATGTGAGGTGCCGTCGCCCGAGCCGTGCCGGTCCGGCGTCCAGTACTCGATGTGCGTCGCCCGCCGGTCGAGCCGCAGCACGTCGGAGACCTCCTTCAGCAGCGCGTCCGGAAGCGTCGCCGTACCGCCGACGAGCTCCCAGAACTCGGTGTCCGGGCTGATGAGGGAGGCGCTGATGAAGCTGTGGATGAAGGAGAGGGGGAGACGGGAGGTGAGGTTCTCCAGGGTGCCGATCAGATCGATCGTGCGCTCGTCGAGGCCGGCCTCCTCGGTCAGGAAGCGGTACATCGACCAGTCGCCGTACTTCTGCACGACCCGCGCCCACCCCTGCACCCGCTCGGGCAGCGGCTTGTCGACCCGCTTGCCGTCGGCGCCGAGCGTGCTGAACTCGTCGCGCACGGGGTCCAGGGCCTGACGCAGGATGGTCCCGGAAGGGGTGTCCCAGTGGGCGTGGGGTACGCCGAAGGAGCGGTTGATCCGGCGCGGTGACCTCGCGTACGCGGAGCGGCGCACCCGGACGCCGTTGACGTGCAGCCAGGCGTTGTTGACCGGCTTGCCGCCCGCGTCCACGTCCACCAGGTGGAACCGGCGCTTCTCGACGCCGAGCTGGTCGATCAGGCTCATCACCAGCGGATGGCTGCCGGGGAGCCGCATCGCGCCCGCCTCCGCGTACTGCAACGGATCGGCGAAGGCCTGTTCGGCGTGCTCGTGGCCGCCCGTACGGAACGTCTTGATGCGGCCGCCGACGCGGTTGCCGTTGGCCTCCACGAGCGTGACGTCGTGCCCGGCCCGCTTCAGCAGCCAGGCGGCCACCAGGCCGGCCGGTCCCGCGCCGACCACCAGCACCTTCTTCGCGGTCCCCGTCCCGACCCGGGGCAGGCCTCCGTCCAGGACCTTCCGGTAACCCGGCACCAGTGGCCGGTCGTCCTCGTCGACCACCAGCAGGGCGCGGGCGACGGCCAGGCAGGTCGCCCAGTCGGCGGTGGACCTGGGCGAGGTCCGCTCGGGGAGAGCCGTGGCGGCAGGGGCGGCGACGGTGAGCGCGGCGGCGGCTGCGGTGGCCGTGGCCGTGGCCGCCGTGAAGCGCCGACGGGAGAGCCGGACGGGATCGGCAGAAGCGGGAGAATTGTCCATATGCCCTGGATAGGGGGCGCGTGGGGCGTGTTCGCCATGGTCGGGTGGATCATCACCTGAACGTGTAGGCGCACCTTCTGAACGCGTGCAACTGTCCGACGGGCGGGGGTGGTTTACTCGTGGCACCCCGACTTATCAGGTCAAGCGTCCCGGACTCTTGACTCGGAAAGCGTCACTGGCGATCCTCATCGCATTATCTTGCGTCGGTCATGACAATCTCATGGGTAGTCAAAACACCCTCGTCGACCGCGCCTTCCCGCCGACCGAGGGACGTGGGCTGTGACCATGACCGGACGCCCTGACCGCAGACGCCGAGACGTCACTCTCGTCTCGCTGCTCCTCCTCGTGCTCGCCACGATCCTCAGCCCCACGCCGAGTTCGGCGGCCGGCGCGGACTGGTGGACACCGACCGCCAGGCCGACGCCGGATTCCCAGATCAACGTCACCGGCGAGCCGTTCACCGGTACCAACTCGGCAGGGGAGGTACGGGGGTTCATCGACGCCCACAACCACCTGTTCTCCAACGAGGCCTTCGGCGGGCGGCTGATCTGCGGCAAGGTCTTCTCCGCTGCGGGCGTCGCCGACGCGCTCAAGGACTGTCCCGAGCACTACCCCGACGGCAGCCTCGCGCTCTTCGACTACATCACCCACGGCGGCGACGGGAAGCACGACCCGGCCGGCTGGCCGACCTTCGCGGACTGGCCTGCGTACGACTCGATGACCCACCAGGCGAACTACTACGCCTGGGTCGAGCGGGCCTGGCGCGGCGGGCAGCGGGTGCTGGTCAACGACCTCGTCACCAACGGCATGATCTGCTCCATCTACCCCTTCAAGGACCGCAGTTGTGACGAGATGACGTCCATCCGCCTCCAGGCGAAGCTGACGTACGACCTCCAGACGTACATCGACGCCATGTACGGCGGCACCGGCAAGGGCTGGTTCCGGATCGTCACCGACAGCGCGCAGGCCCGTCAGGTCATCCAGCAGGGCAAGCTGGCGGTCGTCCTGGGCGTGGAGACCTCCGAACCCTTCGGCTGCAAGCAGATCTTCGACATCGCGCAGTGCAGCAAGTCCGACATCGACAAGGGTCTCGACGAGCTGTACGCGCTGGGCGTGCGCAGCATGTTCCTGTGCCACAAGTTCGACAACGCGCTGTGCGGCGTCCGCTTCGACGAGGGCGGCCTCGGCACCGCCATCAACGTCGGCCAGTTCCTGTCCACCGGCACCTTCTGGCAGACCGAGAAGTGCACCACCGCGATGCACGACAACCCCATCGGCACCGCCGCCTCCGACGCCGAGGCCGACCTGCCCGCCGGCACCGAGGTACCCGAGTACGACGAGAACGCCCAGTGCAACACACGCGGGCTCACCGACCTCGGCGAGTACGCCGTGCGCGGCATGATGAAGCGCAAGATGATGCTGGAGATCGACCACATGAGCGTCAAGGCCACCGGCCAGGCGCTGGACATCTTCGAGGCCGCCTCCTACCCGGGCGTCCTCTCCTCGCACAGCTGGATGGACCTGAACTGGACCGAGCGGGTCTACTCCGTCGGCGGTTTCGTCGCCCAGTACATGCACGGCTCCGAGGAGTTCAGCGAGGAGGCCGAGCGTACGGAGGCGCTGCGCGACAAGTACGGCGTCGGATACGGCTACGGCACCGACTTCAACGGCATCGGCGACCACCCCGCCCCGCGCGGCGCCGACGCCGCGAACAAGGTGACGTACCCCTTCAGGAGCGTCGACGGCGGTTCGGTCGTCGACAGGCAGACCAGCGGCTCGCGCACCTTCGACATCAACACCGACGGCGCCGCTCACGTCGGGATGATCCCCGACTGGATCGAGGACATCCGGCTCGTCGGCGGCCAGGGCGTGGTGGACGACCTCTTCCGGGGCGCCGAGTCCTACCTCGACACCTGGGGGACGACCGAACAGCACCAGGCGTCCGTCAACCTTGCCAAGGGGCGTACCGCCACGGCGAGTTCGTCCGAGTCCAACCCGTTCACCAGCTACCAGCCGGGGCAGGCCGTGGACGGCGACGACTCCACCCGCTGGGCCAGTGACTGGAGCGACGACCAGTCGTGGCAGGTCGACCTCGGCTCCACCAACCTCGTCTCCCGGGTCACCCTCGACTGGGAGCGCGCGTACGGGAAGTCGTACCGGATCGAGCTCTCCACGGACGGAAGCACCTGGCAGACCGTCTGGTCCACCACCTCCGGCGACGGCGGCCTGGACACGGCCCGCTTCACCGGTGTCCCGGCCCGCTACGTCCGGGTCCACGGCCTCGACCGGGGCACGGACTGGGGATACTCGCTGTACGAAGTGGGCGTGCACAGCGCCTGACGTACGACACCGGGGGACATCCATGGCACGCATGCCGTCGGCCGAGCGGCGCAGACAGCTGACGGAAGCGGCGATCAGGGCGATGGCCCGGGACGGCGTCCCCAGGACGACCACCCGGTCCATCGCCGCCGAGGCCGGGGTGTCCCTGAGCGTCTTCCACTACTGCTTCGACTCCAAGGAAGCCCTGGTCGAGTCGGTCATCACGACGCTCACCGACCACTCGGTGAGCGTCGTGAAGGAGGCGATCCGGCCCAGGGCCACCCTGGAGGAGACGGTCCGGGCCGGCTTCCAGGCGTACTGGGACCATGTCCGGGCCCACCCCGACGAGCACATGCTCACCTACGAACTCACCCAGTACGCCCTGCGCCAGCCCGGGTTCGAGCATCTGGCCCGCCGCCAGTACGAGCTGTACGGCGAGGCGTACGCACAGCTCGTGGAGGAGCTGTGCGCGAACATGGGCATCACACTCGCCGTACCCGTCGGCGTCCTGGCCCGCTATCTGGCCGCCATGACCGACGGGCTGACCCTGAGCTACCTGGTCCTCGGCGACGAGGCGGCCTGGACGGCCATCCTCGACACGGTCACGTCCCATGTCGCCGGGCTGGTGCGCACCCCCTGAAGCCCGACCGGCACAATCCGTGACGAACCCACACCTCTTGCCCCCGCCCGAAGCCCGGCGCACGCTGTTCCTATGGGAGCGCAGGACGGTCCTACGCTCATCTCGTCCGTGCAGCGGGCCTTCCGGCTGCTGGAGGCGGTGAGCGCGCACGAGAACGGTGCGCCGGCGAAGCAGCTGGCGCGGGAGGCCGGGCTGCCGCTGGCCACCGCCTACCACCTGCTGCGCACCCTCGTCCACGACGGCTACCTGCGCAAACTCGAGGACGGCGGATTCGTCCTCGGCGACAAGCTGCGCACGCTGCACACCGCCGGGCGGGGGCAGACCCTGCTCAGCCGGGTCCGGCCCACGCTGGCCGCGCTGCGCGACGAGCTGACGACCGCCGCCTACCTCACCTTCTACGAGGAGGGCGAGATCCGCGTCGCCGAGATCGTCGACGGCCCCCGGACCCCCCGGGTCGACCTGTGGGTGGGGTTCGAGGACGCGGGACACGCCACCGCGCTCGGCAAGTCCGTGCTGCGGGAACTCGACGACGACGCCCGCAACGACTACCTCTCCCGCCACCACCTCTCCGACCTCACCCCGAAGACCATCACCAGCGCCCTCGAGCTCCTCCGCAGGCTGGACGCCTCCCCCGTGGCCCCGGCCGTCACGGACCTGGAGGAGTACACCCTCGGCACGGTCTGTGTCGCCGTGCCCGTCTACAGCGGCGAGATCCTGGGCTCGCTCGGCGTCTCGCTGCCGGTCGACAAGCTCTCCCGGGTGCCGGAGATCAGGGCCCGGCTGCTGCCGACCGCGGACCGGGTGACCAGAAGCCTGTCGCTCACCATTTGAAATCCCGCTCCTTGTGGTATCCGGTCCGGACCCGCTTTCCTGGATGAAACGGACATTCGACACACAGGTGAGGACTGCGGACGCGATATGAGTCAGGCCCGACACCGTGGCGGCGACCACGGGCAGACGTACCTGGTCAAAGCCATGTCCGCGGGCCCGGCGCTACCCGTCCTCGCGGTACTCGTCGTCGCGCTGGTCACTCTGGTCGGCGGCGCCGGGCCCGTCTGGCTGCACCTCCTCGCGGTCGGGCCCGCGCTCGCCGCCACCACTGACGGCCCGCGCGGAGTACTGGGCGTCGGGCTGCTGGCCGCCGCTCTCGGCGTGGTGCTCGGCGTCCACTACGGCGTCCCCTCCGGCGAGCTCACGGCCGTACTGTCCGCCCTGGTCGCGGTCACCCTGGCCAGCGGCCTGGCCGGCGCGCTGCGCGGGCGCCGGGAGCGGGTGCTCGCGGCGGTCCGGTCGGTCGCGGAGGCCGCCCAGCACGCCCTCCTGCTGCCCGTGCCGGACGTGGTCGGACCCTTCCAGGTGGCCGTCCGCTACAGCGCCGCCGCGGCGGAGGCCCGCATCGGCGGCGACCTCTACGCCCTCGTCCCCACCCCGTACGGCGTCCGGCTGATCGTCGGCGACGTGCGCGGCAAGGGCCTCCCGGCCGTCGGCACCGCCGCCCTCGTGCTCGGTGTCTTCCGCGAGGCCGCCTACGACGAGCCCGACCTCCTCACCGTCGTCGACCGCATCGAACGCAGCCTGGCGCGCAACCTCGGCCACGACGACTTCGTGACCGCCGTCGTCGCCGGCCACTCGGAGCCCGGACGGCTGCACCTGGTGAACTGCGGACACGCCCCACCCCTGCTGGCCCGCGCCTCCGGAGCCGTCACACCGGTCGAGCCCACCCGCCCGGCACCGCCCCTGGGACTGCGCGCCCTCACCGACGAGACCCCCACCCTCCAGGTGCTGCCCTTCGCCGACGGCGACCAGCTCCTGCTCTACACCGACGGGGTGACCGAGGCCCGCGACCACGGCCGCGCCTTCTACCCGCTCCAGGACGGCCTGGCCCGCCATCTGACCGACGAACCCGCGCGCACCCTCGACGCCCTGCACGACGAACTCCTCGCACACGTCGGCGGCCGGCTCCACGACGACGCGGCCCTGCTGCTCGTCCGTAAGCCCGCCCCCGCCCGGGTGCACCGCCAACTCGCCGGGCCCGGGCTGCTGTTGGGGGACCAGACTGTGTGACCGCTGTGACGGGTGTTGCAGACTGTCCGCATGACACCCATGCGGAAGATCGCCGCCGCGCTGCTGGCCACCTCGGCCGCGCTGCTGGCGACACCCCCCACCGCCTCGGCCTCCGTCCCGCACCCGACACCCGCCCCCCTGTTCCGGGAGACCTTCGACCGACTCCCGCTCGGCCCGGTCACCGAGGGCCGCGGCTGGACCACCGACACCTCCCACGGCTCCCTCACCGTCGAACCGAGCACCACCGGCCACGGCCGCGAACTGCGGTTGCGCACGGACGGCAACGGCCGCGCCTTCATGGTTCTCGACGACCTCGCACCCGCCGGCAACAGCTACTGGGCCCGGCTGCGGCTGCGCGTCGACCAGTTCCCCACCGCGCCCGACTGGGCCCACTGGACGATCGCCGAGGCCTCCGGCTCCGACACCCCCACCCTCGTACGCCCGCTGGGCGGCCAGTACGTCCCCACCGAGCAGGCCAACTTCTGGGGCGTCGGCTCCGACCTCGGCCCCACCGGCGACTGGACCGCCTGGAAGACCACCGCCCCCGCCACAGCGGGCGGTTGGAGCTGCGTCGAGTTCCACCTGGACGCCACCGACAACCGGGTCACCGTCTACCTCGACGGGGTCGAGCAGTCCGACCTGACCGTGTCCACCGAGCAACACGGCGGCACCGCCGACGACTTCGTCTTCCCGCGCTTCGACCGGCTCAAGCTGGGCTGGCAGTTGTACCAGGCCGACCCCACCCCGGCCTCGTACGACCTCCGCATGGACGACGTGGCGCTCGGCACGAAGCGCGTCGGGGGGTGTGCCGCATGAGCTCAGGAATCTCGCGCAGGGCGGTACTGGGCGGAATCGCCGGCGGCGTCGCCCTGGCCTCCGGGGTGACAGCGGGTCCGGCCGCCGCTCGCGACCGGGAGCCGTACGTCGCCCTGAACGTCGGCACCGGAGGCGGTCCGGCGGGAAGCGACCGGGTGCACGTGCTCAAGGTCGGCCCCGACTCCGCGCACACCGCGCTGGTCCTCGTCCCCGGCATGTTCGGCGCCGCGAACGACTTCCGGCTGCTGGCCCGGGACCTCGTCGCGGCCCTGCCCGGCGTGCAGGTGTGGGCCTTCGACCGGCGCGAGGAGAACCTGGCCGACCGCTCCGGATTCACCGGCCCCGACCCGCTCGCGTACTACCTCGACGGCCGCTACCGCGCGCAGGACCCCGCCGCCTCCGCCTTCGCCGCCGGCTGGGGCCTCACCCGCACCCTGGAGGACCTGCGGACGGTCGTACGGGCCGCGGCCTGCGACGGCCGGCGCCGGGTCGTGCTCGGCGGGCACTCCTGGGGCGCCACCACCGCGATGGCCTACGCCGCCTGGGACTTCGACGGCCGCCCCGGACACCGGGACCTCACCGGCCTCGTACTCGTGGACGGCGGGGTGCGCGGGGCCTTCGACGGCACGGGACAGGACGTGGCCGACTCGCCGGAGGAGATACGGCAGCGGCTCGCCGCGATCGACGGGGGAGCCGTCTTCGACCTCACCCTCAGCGCCGTCGGCCTCGGCGACCGGCCCGAGAGCACCCAGATCTGGTACCAGCTCGCGGGCCACTACGCGCACCACGACCCGGACAGCCGCTCGGTCCTCCAGCCCCGCATGCCCGACGCCCTGCGCCCGCAGGTCCCGGTCACCAACGCCGCCCTCCTCGGCATCCTGGTCGACGCCGGATTCGGCTGGCCGAACGACATCAGCGTCCACTCGGGAACGCTCGCCGACAGCGGCGAGACACGCGGCTGGACCGACACCGGCATCACCCCGATCGCCCGCGTCGCCGAGGCCTACGCGGGCGGCCCCGCGCCGGCCGTGTGGGAGTGGTACTGGCCGGCCCGGCTGTCGGTCGACCTCGACGTCACCGACGCCTACGCCGACACCGGCCTGGCCCGCTCGCTCGGCCTGCGGCTGCGCCACGCCGCCGGCCTCGCCGTCCCGCTCTACGCCTTCCAGACGAGCTACGCCAAGGGCACCATCGTGTCGGCCGCCCAGCGGGTCGTGGCCGGCTCCCGGATCCCGTACGCGACGTACGAGACCGACAACGGGATGAACCACCTCGACCCGCTGTTCGCCGCCACCGGCCACAACACCCTCACGCGCACCCTCGCCCCCTTCCTCGCCGGGCTGCGCTGACGACCGCCGGGCCCGCCGCCGTCACGACCACGTGGCGGCGGTGTGCCCGTGGTCCCACAGGCACACCACGCTGCGGTCGCCCCCGCCGTCCCGGATGTTGGCGTTGACGTCCGAGAGGAACGTGGTCAGGAAGGGCTGCCGGCCGTACCAGCGGCGGACGTACCAGTCGGCCACGTCCTGCCGGTCGAGCAGCTGCGCCATCGGCCCCGACGCGAGGACCAGCACATCGCCGGGCCGGGTCGACACCCGCTGCCACACCACGTCCGAGCCGTCCTCGGCGACGTCCGGGAGACGGCGTACGGACGACTCCGCGTCCGGGGTCACCAGCGGCGTCCACCGGGGCGCGTCGTCCGCCGGGTCGTCCTCGGCGCGCAGCCGCAGCAGCCGGGCGGCGCCCACTCCGAAGACGAGGTGCTGCCGCTCCCTGCGGTCCCCCAGCTGGGACAGCAGCCCGTACAGCGAGGTCGCCACCTGCGCGTCCTCACCCCCGCTCACCACCCCCGCGGTGTTCGCCCGGCCCACCAGACGCACCGAGTTGGCGACCCCCGCCAGGACGGCCCGCAGAGCCGAGGTGACCGACGCGTCGTCGCCCGCGCCGAACGGGCCGTCCCCGAACGGCGAGGCCCCGGAGGAGAGTTGGGTGACCAGGGCACGGCAGGCCGCGGTCGCCCCCGACTGGGACAGCGGCGCACCGGGCACCCCGGCCGCCACCGCGCTCAGCAGCACCGGCGCTCCCGCGCCGTCCACCAGCCTCAACTGCACCGCGTCCCTGCGGTGTTGACGGTCCTCGCGATGACGTGCGCCCCGCACGGACGCCGCCCGCACCACCAACGGGCCCAGATCCGCCCCGTCCACGACGCTGTCGGCCGCCGCGTCCCGGCCCAGGGGCAGTTCACGGGGCACCGCCGGGGTCGAAGCCTCAGCGGCCGGCGGGACGGCGTCCTCCCACTCCTCCAGACGGCTCCTGAGCCGGCGGATCTCCGCCTCGGCGGCTGCCCGAGCCGCCCGCGTCACGGTCAACTCCTCCTCCGTCGCGGCCTGTTCGGCGGTCACCTGACCGGCCCTGGCCTCGGCGGCCTCCTGGGCGGCGCGGGCGTGCTCCAGACCGCTCCCGCTCTCGCCCACCGCGCCCAGCAGGCCCGCCCGTTCGTTCTGCCACTCCGCCAACTGCCGAGTGCGTTCCGTCTGCCACTGCTGCGCCTGCCGCGCCCGCTCGGCCTCGACGCCAGCGAGTTCGGCGGCGCGTGCCGCCTGGGCCTCGCGCCGCACTCTGCGGTCCCGGGTACACAGCCGCAGCAGCAGCGCGTTGCCCAGCACGCTCACCGTCAGGAGGATCCCGAGCACCAGCGCCGTCATGCGACTTCTCCGTCTCGTCCGTTGCTTCCGTCCGTCGGGCGCGGTGTGCCGTCCGGGAAGCCGTTCAGCAGCCGCAGCAGTCGGCGGGCCGCCGGTCCGCCGGCCCGCCCCTGGAGCCGCAGCCAGGCGTCGGCGGGCCCGGTCCCGGCCTCGGCGGTCACGTCCCGGGCGGCCTCGCCGATCAGCCGCAGCGCCCGCGCCAGCCGCACCCGCACCAACTCCGCCACCAGGACGTGCCGTTGCTCCACCGCCGGGACCAACTCCTCGTCCATCAGCCGGCCGAGCTCCCCCGGGGGTACGACCGCCCGCACGGCGCAGGCCCGCCACGGCTCGGGCCACTCCCAGAGCCGGTCGCGGTTCCAGCCCGCCACCGAGTCCAGGCCGAGCCCGCCCCAGTCGTCCTCGGCGACCACGACGACACACGCCCTGGGCGCCCCGGGCCGTACGAGCAACGCGGTCAGGTCCCGGCCCGGGGCCTCCGGATCGCCCGGGTGCGCGGGCGTACGCCGGTCGCCGACGGCGTAGAGCAGCAGATGGCAGTCCGCGGGCCGCGAGCCCAGCCGTACGGCGTCGGCGGGCAGGCCCCGGCGCAGGGGCGCCGTCAGCCGGCGCACGGCCGGTGCCGTCCCGCCGAGGGCGACGCGCAGCCGTGGGGTGTCGCCCGCGGCCAGGGCCGTGAGGTCGTTCGCCAGCGCGGGGCCAAGACCACAGGCCCGCGCCAGCGGCAGCTCGGCCAGGGCGGCGATCCCGGCTTCCGCTCCACTGGTCGGGCCGTGAGGTGTCGTTGTTCGGCCACGGGACCGTTGCGGCTGGTCGCGCAGTTCCCCGCGCCCCTTTGGGACGCTCCGCTCGTCCGGCTCAGCCACGGCCCACTCCGCGGATGATGCGGCCCTTGCGCAGACAGCGGGGGGTGCTCGACTGGTCGGTTGCGACCAGGGGTGGTGAGGCGAGCCACTGGATCGGTGGGCTGACGCGGTCGCAGATGTCCGGCTGCTCGAAGTAGTCCTTGGCCTTGGTCCCGGTGAACAGGCGGGTCAGCTCGTCCGGGTCGACGACGGCCCGCCGCCCGGCCCATCCGGCGGGGTGCACCAGCTCCTCGACCAGGGCCAGGCGCCAGCTCCACCACCAGCTGCCCCGCAGGGCCGGGGCCCGGTGGTGGAAACCCAGCACGGCGTCCAGGGAGTGCAGCCAGGTGACCGCCGTCTGCGCGTCCTCCGGCTTGGCCCAGCGCCAGCCCTCCACCGGCTCCGGATACACGCTGGCGAGCAGGGCGAGCTGATGGACCGCCTGCTTGCGGAACTCCTCGCGGTCCCAGGGCACCCACTTCCGCTTCCAGCCGTCCGGCCAGCGGCCGAGCGCGGGATCGAGCGCCAGCAGCCGGTCCGCCTGCCAGATCCGCAGCAGGACCGTGAGCAGCAGGTCGCCCTCCGGGGGAGTGGGCAGCAGGGCCGCGAGCCGCTCCTCGGACCGGCCCTCCGCCTCGGCCTTCGCCGTGTCCAACAGCGCGCTGACCTCGGCCCGTTCGTCGTCCGTGAGGTCGGGCCACCGGGGGGCGTCGGTGGTCAGCCGCAGCTCCTGGACGTCGTATCCGGAACAACCGGACAGCGAGGGCACGGCGACGACGGTAGGCGCGGCGCCCGTGGGCTCCGGTTCCCCGGGCAGGATCTCGCCCGGTTCCAGCCCGCCCTCCCGGGCCAGCGCCGCGAGCCGCGCGGCCCCCTGCCGCCGGTCCGGCGCAGGCAGCCTCAGCAGCGCGACATGGGCGCGGGTCCACAGCGAGGCGGCGTCCTGCCCGGCGGGCGGCTTCTCGGTGCCGAAGGCGAACGCACGCTCGCGGTGGATCTCCCAGATGTCGTTCACCGCCTCCTCCAGCCTGGCGGGGAACCGCGCGCGTCGGGCCCGCTCCTCCCGCTCCCTGGCCTGGGCCGTCGCCGTCCGGGTCGCCGCCAGCTCGCGCTCCACCTCGTCGGCCTCCGTCTCGGCCGCCACGCGGCGCGCCCGTTCGAGTTCGACGTCCGTCCTCGCCCGCTCCCTGCGCCGCTCGGCCGTCTCGCGCGACTCCCGCTGCCCGGCGGCCTCCCGCTCCAGGGTCTCCGCCTCCGCCTCGACCCGCGCGGTCTCCGCGGCGTCCGCCGCCTCCCCGGCCGTCCGCGCCCTGTCCTGCTGCCGCCGTACGTCGTCCCGCGCGTCCTCCGCCCGCTTCTCGGCCCGCTCCGCCGCCAGCCGCGCGACCCCGGCCAGCTCCTCCGCCTCCCGGGCCTCGCCCAGCGCGCTGCGCTCCCGTTCCCGGGCCTGGACGGCCTGCTCCCGCGCGGTACGGGCGTCCGCCAGGGCTACCCGGGCCGTCGCGTCGGCGGCGCGTGCCGATTCCCCGGCGGACCGCGCCTCCTCCAGCGCCGTGGCCGTGACCTCCTTCGCCGCCTCCGCGTCCTGCCGTGCCGCGTACAACTCCGCCTGCGCGGCGCCCAGTTCGGCGACCGCCGCCGTCTTCGCCTCCCAGGCCAGCTGTGCGGACCGCCAGGCGTGCGCCCTCGCGGCCGCCGCCTCCTGCGCCGCATCGGCGGCCTCCCGGGCGTGCCGTACGGCCTCCAGCGCGTCGTCGGGGACCGGGGGCAGGCCCGGGGCGGGGGCCGTCGTGCCGCTCGCCCCGGTGGCCGCGCCGCCCGCGACGACGGCTTTGCTGAGGTCGATGCGCAGGCTCCGGACGACCGCCGCCGTCCGGTCGTCCAGCCGGGGCAGTTCGGCGCCCAACTGCTCCGTCAGCCGGAGGAGACCCTCCAGCAGGGGGCCGGCCGCGCGGGATCCGGGGGACAGCGCCTCCGCCGCCTTCTCCGCGAAGTCGGCGAACTTCCGGCGGGCCTCAGCGAGTTGCTCCTCGGATCCGGGGGCCCCGGATCCGGCGGCCCCGGGATCGTGTTCGGTTCCGTTCGCCATCAGTGTTCTCCGCTGTCGGGGTCCCAGCCGGCCTGGTATTCGCGCGCGGTGATCTCCATGGGCACCCGGTGCACCCAGCCCGGCCGCTGCTCGGCCTCGACGAAACTCCCCACCTCGGGCGTCCGCA
Organism: Streptomyces vulcanius; assembly: GCF_042653945.1. NCBI lineage: Bacteria > Bacillati > Actinomycetota > Actinomycetes > Kitasatosporales > Streptomycetaceae > Streptomyces > Streptomyces vulcanius. The sequence continues at coordinate 126,513 of NZ_JBHSFK010000016.1, forward strand.
GAGCACCGCGGTGCAGCCGGAGTTCGCCACGGGCGTCCAGGGTGACGCGGACCGGACTCGACAGGGCGTGGGGGTTGGCGGCGGGCACCCGCAGCTTGCCGAGGTGGACCGGGTCGCCGCCCTGGGGATCGCGGACGTAGAAGTGCAGGAACTCGGCTTTCTCGTCCTGCTGCGCGAGGTGGAGTTCGGCGATCCGCCCGGGCGTGGGCTCGACCAGCGGATCGGGATCCGCGCCCACATGGAACAGGTCCGGGAAGTAGACGAGCAGCGGTTTGCCCGCCTCGCTCCTGTCGCCCGGGAACACCTCCTGCGGGGCGAACCCGGGGCTGCCCCACTCCTGCGTCGCGGCGCAGATCTCGCCCGGCACCCGTACGGTCGGCTGGTGCGGGGCGAACCGCAGCCCCGCCCGGTTGTTCAGCGGGAGCGACTCGCGCCGGTCGGCGCCGTGCTCGTCGGGGATCCAGTAGTGCTGCCGGGGTCCGTGCCGGAACTCGGCCGTGAGATTGAGCCGTTCGTCCACGCAGATGCGGAACCGCATCTCGGCGCCCCGGTCGAAGTCCCAGGCGGGCGAGGACATGTCGCACCCGGCACGGCGGGCCCGGTTCTCCACCTCCAGGATCCCCCAGGGGATGGGGCTGCTGCCCGCCCGGGGACGGATCACGCTCGGCGTACGGACCACCTGGCGCCAGGGACTGGCCAGCCCCAGCGAGGTGTCGGCGCCCAGCTGCTCGAACGGTGTGCCGGACGAGAACAGTTCCCGCGCGCCGGCCGCGAGACCCTGAAGGGAGAAGTCGCAGGGCAGACAGCTGAACAACCCCTGGGTGACGACCGACAGCTCCGAGTGGATCATGCCCCCGGAGTCCCCGCGAAAGGCACCGACCCGGCCCCGCACCCGGTTCAGCCAGGCCGCGCCGAGGGACGTCGCCTGCTTGGCGAGGAACCCCGTCTCCACCTCCAGGCGTTCGGGGTTCCACGCCACCTTCCGGGTGACCCGGCCATGCTGGTAGTCGGTCTTCCGCAGCGCCTGGTGCAGCGCCCTGCCCACCGCCGCCATCGTGCTGCTGCGCCCCGCGAGCACCACCCGGTCCAGATACGGCGCCGCGTCGGCGGCCCCGCCCCGCGCGTTCGCCCCGCCCGCCTCGCCGGGCCCGGCGCTCATCCGCCGGAAGGCGTCGGAGACGAGCCCCGCCGCCATCTCGGCCGCCTGCCGGACGAAGGGTTCGACGAGGATGCGGAACTCGTCCTGTGAGAACACCACCGGCCCGGCGAGGTTCTGCAGCGGTTCGAACCGCTGGCGCAGGTCGTCGAGTTCGCCGTCGGTGAGGCGGGCGTCGCCGTTCTCCTCGCCGAGCGCCCGCTTGACCCGCTCGGCCAGCCGCCACAGCGTGCTGAACCGGGCCTCCCGCAGCCGGACCTCCTCCGCGTCCTCCAGCTCGCGCCCGTACTCGTGCCAGTGGGTGGGCAGCGCTGCCCGCAGCACCTCGCGCACCTCGGGGCTCACCAGGGACTCCCGGTTGCCCTCGGCCTGCCGCGCGACCCGCGCCGAGAGCCGTTCACCGCTCCGCTCCTGGTCGCCCGTGCCGACGTGGTCGAGCAGCGCGGCCTTGATCCAGTACAGGACGAGCAGGGTGAGCAGGTCGCCGCCGAGCTGGCCGTGCCCGATCGTGCCGAGGATCCGCGGCTCCAGCAGGTAGGCGCGGCCCGACGTGAAGCGCACCGACGGTTCCAGGGCCGGGGTCAGGTCCCGCAGGATCAGGTCGAGCAGCGCGATGTCCGTGGTGCCGCCGCCGATGTCGACGACCAGCATGACGGTCCGCCAGGAGTCCGGCTCACCCGGCACGGGCCGGGACGAGGCGCGCAGCGTCTCCAGGCCCAGGTCCAGGTTCGCGGTGAGGTCCCGCATCACGAAGTAGAGACCGGCCGCCAGGCCCTCGTCGGTGAGCAGTTCCACGTTGGCGACCGACAGCCCGTCGCGCACCAGGTCCTGCAACTGGCGCCGGGCCACCGGCGTGGCGGAGGTGGGGTAGGTGAGCAGCAGCGTGCTCAGCCGCCCGGGCTGCCCCGGCTCGTTGCCGTGCGCGGACCGCTCCGCCCGGTCCACCAGGAGGTGGTAGACGTGCTGGGCGAGGTGCACCGGGGTCGAACCCTGGTCGGGGCCGCCGTCCACGGGCGTGGTCAGGAGCTTCCGCTTGATCCCGGTGATGCCCTCGGTCTCCTCCGGGGTGAGCTCGTAGGCGAGCCCCCGGCCCCGGGACACACCCGCACGGTCCTGGTTTCCCTCCACCTCGCGCAACGAGGTGGCCGGGGCGCGGGTGGAGGTGCCCTCGCCGTAGTGGAAGTCCACCGGTTCCAGCTCGTGCAGGTCGAGCGCCGGGGTGCGCACGGTCGCGCTGGTCAGCGCGTGCAACTGCTCGACCAGCCAGTGCCGCAGCTCCGGGTCGTCGGTCCCGAACCGGGTCTCCTCGGCCCACAGCAGGACCCTGGTGGCCACGGCCAGGTTGTCCAGCTGCGTCAGCGCCTCGGCGCCGCCCGGCGCGCGGCCCAGCGGCCCGCCGATCTCCAACTGCCCGGCCCGCAGGGTCTCCAGGGCGCTCTTCCAGGCGCGCGGGGCGTCGTCCGGCGGGGCCGTCAGCGCGGCCAGCCGCTCGGCGAGGGTGGCGGCCTGGTGGGCGTCGACGTGCTTGCCCGTGTGGTGGCGGCCCAGCAGGGTGACCGTGGACGCGGTGGTGCCGAAGTCGACGGCCGCCGCCAGGCCTTCGACCGTACGTCCGGGCCGGCGCAGCACCAGGTGGTCGGCGGCGGGCGTACGCGGCGTGGGCGCGGGCCGTCCCGGCGGCCACAGCAGCAGGACGACGTCCGCGTGCGCGGCGCCCCCGGCCGTGGGGTCGGCCCCGGTGTACTGCACCCGCCAGCCGACCGTGAGCCGCAGGGGCCGCGCGTCCCGCACCGGGGCCGCGGCCGAGGACTGGGGATGGACCGCGAACAGCGCGAGCCGCGCCCCGTGCGAGATCCGCCGTGGTCCCTCCACCGAGAACGCGCCGTGCCCGCCGGCCGACCAGGCCTTGGCGAGGGCGTTGGTGAGAAGGGCCGGCAGCCGCTCGCCCTCCGGGTGCCGGACCCGTACCTCGGCCGGCAGATGCGCCGTCAGATGGGCGGGGGAGCCGACGTGTTCGAGGAGCACGTCCGGCAGGAGATAGCCGTCGGCGTCGGGGACCAGCACGTAGGACGCGGAGCCGTCGGGGATGACCTGCGCGGCCGGCTGCGCGGTCGGCTGCGGGGTCGCCGGGTTCGCCGGGGGCGGCGGCGCTTCCGGGTACGGCGGGGAGGGATGGGGGGCGCCGGGTGCGCCGTAGCCGTGAGGGGCGCCGGGTGTGCCGTAGCCATGGGGCGGGCCGTCCAGCGGCTGGCCCGGCTGCAACGGGACACGCGGCCCCGGGCCGGGGCTCCCACCGGGGCCCGGGAACCGGTCCGCCGGGGCCGGCCCGGGGCGGGCGTCCTCCGGCGGTACGGGGTGGGCGTACTCCGGCCGTACGGGTGTCTCGGCCCACTCCGTCGCCCGCTGCCGCGCCGACCCGAGCGCCTCCCGGCTCTCCTCGGACAGCGCGCCCGGGTCGGGCAGCTCGCCCCCGTCCGGAACCGTGAACGTGACGCGCAGTGCGCTGTTGCTCATACGTCTCCCCCGCTTCCCCGCTCACCCTTGAGCCACTTGCGGATCAGGTCGTCGATGGTGGTGGCCCGCTCCCCGGCATCCGGCTCCCCGGCATCCGGCTCCCCGGCGTCCGGCTCCGCCACCGCGGAGCTCTCCTCCGCCCGGCCCGGTGTCCGACGGCTCACCGCGGGCCGGAAGGCGTCCTGGTCGAGCAGCGACTCACGGACGTCGTCGAAGGTGTCCCGGAACACCTGGAGCACCCGGCGCAGCAGCCCGTGCAACTGGGCGCCGACCCGGTCCGCCGCCGCGTCCGCGATCGCCGCCCGCATCTGCAGCACGGCCAGCGGATGCCGGTGACGTTCGTCGGCCTCCCTGGCGCCGTTGTCGCTCTCGGCGTGCCAGGGCAGGGCGTGACCAGGTTGCAGCGGGAACGCGTGGCCCGGTTCCACGGCCGTCGACTCCAGGAACGCCGGTGCCCGCTCGGCGACCTGCCCGACCAGGGCGTCCACGTCGAGGCCGTCGAGCAGTTCGCCGAGGATCTCCGGATCGTGCATCCGCCGGGTGTACAGCTCGGGCAGCAGCAGCGCCGACTCCTCGTCGGAGGCCAGCCACTCACGGAACGGGGCTATCTCGTCGGACCAGTAGCCGCGCCAGTCCTCCAGCCACGCCTCCAGATGCTGGAGGTCCTGGGCGCGCTGGTCGGTCAGGACCCGTTCGAACAGCTGCTGGAAGACGGTGGTGTCGTCGACGATGGGCCGCGGCCGGGGGCGCCTGCCGAAGGACAGCGGGTCCCTTTCCACCGGCTGGCCGTGCGGCACCAGGTGGTCCGGACTGCGCAGGGCCCGCTGGAACAGCTGCTCCCACCAGTGCGCGCCGTACACGGCGGCCCGGACCTCGGCCCGGCTGCTGTCGACGTCCGGCGGCGCGGGGGCCTCGGGCAGCCTCGACAGGTCGGTCTCGTCGAGCAGTTCGACGTCCTTCAGGATCCGTCCGACGAGCTGCCCCAGCTCCCGGAAACGGGCGCCGGCCTCCCGGTACGCCTCCGCCTCCGGGGGCTCGTCGCGCGGGGCGGCCCGCCGGTAGGCCCGCAGCGCCTGGTCGACCTCGCGCTGGGCGGCCCGGGCCCGCTCCAGCCGGTGGGCGTCCCCGTGCCGGACGAGGTGCCGCTGGACCCCCTCGCGGATCGAGCCGAGGCCGCCGTCCTCCTCGTAGGCCCGCAGCCGGCCCGCCCAGCGGCTGCCGGGCTCTTCCTCCTCCAGCCGGGCCGCGAACTCGTGCCAGGTGGGCCGGTGGATGTCGGTCAGCCGGTCGGCGACGCTGCGGATCACGTCCTGTGTCTGGTGCGAGGCCTCCTCCCAGGGCTGCTGTTCCAGCAGCAGACCGGTGACGGCGGAGGCGAGGAAGATCTGGTCGCGGTTGTCGCCCTGTCCGATGATCTTCGGCGCGAACGCGGCCAGGCTGTTGAGGGAGTCCACCCGGCCGAGCCCGCCGCCGCCCGGCTGCCCGGCAGCCGGCGACGGTACGACGATCCGGTCGAACTGGTTGGCGGCCAGCAGCGCGGCCGTCCCCAGGGCCTCCTGACTGCGGCCGTCGGCGGCCAGCATCTGCCAGAAGTCGAGGGCGATGTCCGAGGGCAGATGATGGGCCGGCAGCACCAGCAGGATCGAGTGGATGTCCTGCAGGGCCTGCCGGCTGAGGTTGCGGTCCCGCCCGAAGGAGCCGACGGCACCGACCCCGGGGAAGTCCAGGATCTGCACGTCCCGCCCGTCCAGCAGGTCGCCGAGCGGCCAGTACTCCGGGTCCACCCCGACGACCTGCTCGACCCGCTCCACCAGCGGGAAGCAGTCCGCGAGCGCGGTACCGCCCTCCTCCACGCTCTCCCGGGTGATGGTGAGCTTGCGCGGCGCCAGCGGGGTGTCCGGGGTGACGGAGGCAACCGGCAGTTCGAGCACCCTGCGTACGACGCCGGTGCCCAGCCGCACCGGCCCGGAGCCGAGCAGACCCTGCTGGCCCTGTTCGGCGTCCCGGATCCGGAGCAGTTCGAGCGCGGCGTCCCGGAACCGCGACGAGATCAGTTCGGCGGCGACGTACTGCAGTCCCGGCGTCTGCCGGCCCCACAGGCACCGGTACCAGCCGAGGAACGGGGCCCAGCCCTGCGGTCCGGCCACCAGGTCGACACCGCCCAGCACCTGACCCGCCTTCAGCTCCGGTACCTGCTCGTCGAGCAGCCGCACCAGTTCCCGGGTGATCTCCCGGACGCAGGAGGCCAGCCGGTCCCGGGTCATGAAGTGGATCTCCGAGGTCTTCTCCAGCTCGGTGCCCTGCCCGGCCTCGCCCTGCCGCAGCCGCAGCACCGTGATGTTGCCGGTCGCGGGGCGCTCCTCCACCGGCAGCAGGTCAGGGCGGCCGAGGAGCGCGCCCAGCAGCAGGGACTTGCCGACGGTGTACTCACCGACGACGGCGAGCGAGATGGGCGCCGCGGTCCGCGCCCTCAGTTTCGCTGCGGCCCGCGCGAGCTTGTCCCGGGCGGCGGCCTCCTCCTTCTTCTCCTCCTGCTCCGACGCGGGCGGGTCGAGCGCGTCGAGGAAGGCCTCGACGTCATGGACGTACTCCTCGAGTTGACTGAGCGACAGCTGGCGTGCCAACGGGTCCCCCTGCGGTGGGCGGTGAGCTAGGTGCGAACGAAGAAGAGTTCGAGACGGATGGTGTTCCGGGCGCCGCCGCCGTCGTGATACGGGCGGATCAGCTTGGGATCGTTCTGGGGGAAGAACGCCGGTGCGTATGTGTGCACGCGCGGCGCGATCTCGTCGGCGAGGCGCTGGCTGCGGGAGAGGACGATGTCACGGCAGTCGCGGCAGGACGCGGCTGCCCCCCACACCAGCACGAGCGCGGCGTGCCGCCCCTCGAACCGCTCTGTCTGCCGCCGCACTTCACGCGTCACGTACGCCAGGGCCTCGGGCTCGCGCCCCAGCACGCCGTCGACGTCGACGTTCCGCACGGTGACCGACTCACTGTGCGGATCGAGGCCGGGAGGGGCGGTGCGGGTGGGGGTTGGGGAAGGGGTTGGTGGGGAGGGGGTTGGTGGGGGCGTCGGCTCGTCCCCGAGGTCCGACACCTGGCCGCCCAGGACGACGATGACGAGCATCAGCAGCAGGTCGGCGAAGAGCCACCCCGACGCCTGCCCGAGCGACAGCCCGCGCGGCCCCCTCACGCGGACCTCGGGGGGCGCGCGTCGGCGACTGGTACGGCGTCGGCGATCGGTGGATGGACCACTGTCGCGTCCTGGGGGGCGGTGTCCGCCGCCGACCGGTGCTCCGCCCACGCGCCGAGGAGTCTCTCCTGGCGCTCGTGCAGCCGGTCGAGCAGGGCCAGTTCCTCGCGGAGGGCTTCCGCGCGCAGCCGGTGGTCCTGCTGGGCGCGCACCCGTACGGCCTCCTCGTGCCGCGCCAGTCCCTCCAGCCGTGCCGCGAAGTCCTCGACGCGCTGCAACAGGTCGACGAGGACGGTCCGGGACTCCGCGGCCGAGGCCAGCAGCCGCTGCTCGGAGGCGAGATGCCGTTCCTGTGCGGTTCGGTCGGCCTCGGCGGCCCGCGTCGCGAGTGCCTCCCCCGCCTGCCGCACCTCCGCCTGGAGGGAGGCGGCGAGCGCGGTCACCGCGGTCTCGTAGGCGAGCCCGATGTGGTCGGCCCCGGACCCGGCCGCCTCGCCGATCGCCGTCGGCAGCACCGCGATGGCCTCCGGCAGGCCCGCCACGCTCCGGTCGAGCCCGGACGCCGACGCGCGCAACTCCTGTGCGGCAGCCGCCAGCGCGTCGCGCCCCTCCAGCAGAACCGCGCGGGTCTCGGCGGCCTGCCGGGCGGCCTGCGCCTCCTGCCCGACGGCCGCCTCCGCCACCACCTGCCCGAACCGCTCGACCGCGACGTCCGCAGCCCTGGCGAACCCCTCCGCCGCCGTGTCCGCGGCGCCCGAGAACCGGTCCGCCGCCGTGTCCGCGGCGCCCGAGAACCGGTCCGCCGCCGTGTCCGTGGCCCCCGAGAACCGGTCCGCCGCCGTGTCCGTGGCCCCCGAGAACCGGTCCGCCGCCGTGTCCGTGGCCCCCGAGAACCGGTCCGCCGCCGTGTCCGTGGCCCCCGCGAAACGCTCGGCGGCCCCTACCGAAGCCGCCCCGAGCCGTTCGGCCGCGGCATCGGTGGCCGACACGAACCGCCCGGCCGCACCGTCCGACGCGGATGCGAACCGCTCCGCCGCCATGTCCGAGGCTGATGCGAGGCGGCCCGCGGCTGTTGTCACCGCCTCGACGATGTGCTGGGCCGCTTCCTGCGCGGCGGTCACCATGCCGGTGGTGAGGGTGGCCGTCGAGGTCTGGACGGCCTCGCCGAAGTCGTCGGCGCCGCGGGTGAGGTGTTCGGCAGCCGTGGCCGCCTCCCGTGAGGCGGTGGCGATCGAGGCGACCGCCTCACGCAGGGCGGCGGCCGAGGCGTCCATGACGCGGGTCGCCGAGACGGCCTCGGTGGAGGCGGCGACGGCCTGCCCCAGCAGCTCCTGGGAGAGCTCGCCGGCCCGGTCCGACAGCCGCAGCAGCAACCGCAGTTCGGCGGCGGCACCCTGCAACTCCTCGGTGAACTGCCGGGGTTCGGTGTGGGCGGCGGCGACGGCCGCGGCCTCGACGCGGGCCAGGGCGTGAGCCAGCCGCCGCAGCAGCCGGCGGTCCTGCTCGTCCGCCCGGTTCTGCGCGCTCCGCCAGGCCAGGGTGACGGCCACCACCAGCACCAGCAGCGTGATCGTGTACCAGACCAGCTGGTCGAAGCGGAGAAAGCCGGACAGGTGTCCCGCGAAGCCCTGCTGCCACATCTCCAGGAAGGAACCCCGCAACCGCGCCGAACGGTCCTGCCGCGCCTCGTGGTACGCGTACATGGCCAGCCCGAGCCCCGACCAGGTGAGGACCAGCGGGGCGTACACCATCACGGCGGTGGCGGAGCCAAGTCGCCGTGCCCAGACGGCCGTCCGCGCCGTACCGGGGGCGAGGGCGCCCTCGCCCGCGTACGCGGCGACCAGCCCGCCGCCGGACCAGGCCGAGAGCCCCTCCCCGCGCTCGACGGCCCCCGCCAGCTCCTCCAAGGTGGCCTGCTGGAAAGCGAGTTGCGGTTCGGCCGCGAGCTTCCTCAGCTCGTGGCCGAGACCGGACCCCGCCGTCTCCGTCGCAGGCTCCGCTTCCACGGACATCGGCATCCCCCCGGAAACCCACGAAACGAACACACCCTCCATACCTGTCTTTTCTACCTCTTCACCCGCCAAGTGTGTTGTTGTGCCGTGAAGTTCGGATGCGTTGCGGTGTTGCCCGTTACGCTGTGGACCCATCGCCACAGCCCGGGAGGCGGCCCTGGACGCCCGGATGACCTGTTTCGCACCGGCCACCGACGGCGGCCAGGACCTGCTGGACCACCATGTCGCCCCGATCTGCGCGGCCCTGGACATCGCCCTGCGCGTGGTGCGCCCGCCCGCGAACCGCGCCACCGGTCTGCGCGCCAAGCTCGACGGCTCGGCCTTCGTCCTGTGGGACGGCTCCCTGGAGGACGAGCGCGGCATCTACGACGCCCTCACCCTGTGGGCCAAGCTCGACCGGTCCAACATCATCGTCAGCCGGACGCCCCTGCCGCAGAACGTGCTCACCTGGAACCAGTTCGCCCCGCCGCACGGCGGCACCCTCGACAACGCCCGCATCGGCGCCTGGCTGCACACCCACCTCGCGGCCCGCCTCGGCAGACCCGCACCGCCCGCCGCCCCCACGACCACGACGGAGGCCGCCGCCCACTACTGGATGTACGAGCGTCCGGCACGGTACTTCCTCAGCCACCGCGGCACCCACCACCAGGCCGTGGCCCAGTGGCGTACGGCGTTCGAGCGCGAGCGCGGCCGGACCGTACGGGTCGTACCGGCCCAGGAGTTCTCGTACCCCACCGAGGTGGTGACGCGCGCCCAGATGTGGGAGGGCGTCGCCCGGCTGTTCCGTGAGATCGCGGTGACCGGCCGCATGCTGGTCTATCTCACCGCCGACTACTTCGACTCCTTCTGGTGCGCGAGCGAGCTGCTCGGCGCGACCGAACTCGCCCGGAACCAGGGCCTCCTGGGAGTGGTTGGACGCGGAAGGAACACCCCGCCCCCGGTCGAACTGGCCCTCCCCGGACGGCCGGACACCACCCCGTTCGCCCCCGTGGCCGAGAAGCTCGGGCTGCGCCCGCCGGACCGCGAGGAACTCCGGCGATTCCGGCGGCTGTTGGCCAACTGCGACCCGCTCTCCTGCGCACCCGAGACCGTCCACGCCCCGCGCGGCGCCGGCCGGCTGATCGCCGCACTGGTCAAGCCGTTCGGCTTCTACGACGCCGAGGTCGTCCGAGAGGACTTCTGGAGCGTGGTGCGGGTGCCGTGCCCCGGCTGCGCGCCCCGGCACCGGTCCGCCGACCGCGTCGACTGGCAGGCCCATGTCGCGGCCCCGCCGCCCACCGGCACGGACGCCTTCGGCTACTTCCCCGCCGCGGAATCGGATCTCGCCCGGGGCGTCCTCACCTGCCCGACCTGCGCGACCCGCTGCCGTCTGGTCAACCGCCGTGGGGCGCGCGTTCTGTGGACCCCGGTGATGTCCACCGAGGCCGACCAGAACCGTCCGGTGGTCCGGCGGATACCGCTGTGGGAGGTGCTACCGCCGGGCTGAGCCGCTCACCGCCCCGGGTGGCTCCACGGCAGCAGCAGCCGGTCCCCCTCGTGCCTGGGGACCACGTGGAGGTGCAGATGCGGCACGGTCTGGGTGGCGGCGGGACCCCGGCTGGTGATCACGTTGCAGGCGTCCATCCCGGCCGCGAGTTCGGCGGCGGCCCGCATCGTGGTCGCCGCGGTGTCCGGGTCCGCGCCGGCGTCCGTGACATGGCGCCGCGACAGCACCAGCAGATGTCCGGCGATCACAGGACGTACCGGCACGACGGCGAGGGCCTGCGGCCACACCCGTACCACCCGCGCCCGCTCGGTCCCGGCGACGATCCGGCAGAACACACAGTCCGCCGCCGGTCTCACCCCGCTCACGGAGGTACGCCGACGACGACGGACACACGCATCGGCCCCCCCCGCTCGCTCCGCCCCGGGCGGCCGGACCGGGCTGCCCCGACGCGGAGGACGTGCGTGGCTCCCCGGCACGCCCGCCCTCCGCCCCGACACCAAGTCTCCCGGGCCCCCGCCGATTCCGGCCGCGTTGCCCCGTTGCCTATGGCCCCCCGCAAGCCGAGCCCCGCTCCGCCCGGCCCGCTCCGCTCCGCCCGGCCCGGCCCGCTCCGCCCGGCCCGCTCCGCTCCGCCCGGCCCGGCCCGCTCCGCCCGGCCCGGCCCGGCGAGCCGAGCCTCGCTCCGCGCCGCTCCGCCTGGCCCCGCGAGCCGAGCCCCGCTGCGGAGCGGCCCTGCTCCGGCCCACCTACTGCGGCCCGGCCCGGCCCGGCCCCGCCCCGCGAGCCGAGCGCCGCTCTGCCCTGCCTGGCTGCGGCCCGGCCCCGCGAGCCGAGGCCCGCTACGGCATACCTACCGCGGCCCCACCCCCCGCCCGCAAGCCGAGTCCCACCCCCCGCCCCGCAAGCCGAGCCCCGCATCACGCATTCCGAGGCGGACTCCACGCCACGCATTCCAGGTCGGGCGCCGCCCGTTCTACCGGCCCCCGTCACCGTCCAGGTCCGCCAACAGCTCCCGGGTCCGGTCCGCGAAGTCCGCCGCCGGCCGGTGTCGCGGGGCCTCCTCGATACGGCCGACCAGGGTCCGCAGTTCGCCGGAGGCCGTCGCGGAGCGGGTCGCCGCCACCGCCCGCAGGGCCCGGCGGCCCACCTCCACACCCTGTTGCAGCTCGCCCGCCTCCACGTAGGCGCGGGCCAGCCGGGCGCCGAACAGGCCCCGGCCGCGCCGGGACTGGGCGGACCGGGTCCGGCCGACCGCCACCGCGAGCTCCTCGGCCGCCCGGCCGGGCCGCCCCAGGTCCACCCAGCACCAGCCGCTCACGAAGGGGCCGGGATTGCCCAGCGACTCGGGGCCGAAGTCCAGCCCCTCGCCCCGGACTTCCGCCGATCCCGCCCACAGCTCCTCCGCCCGCCCCAACTCCCGCAGGCACGACGCCTGGTCCCCGCGGAGCGCGTAGCCCTGGCCCGCCCGGTGGGCGGCGAGCGCCCGCACCCGGGGGTGGACGTGTTCGTCGGAACCGGCACGGTGCGCCAGCTCCAGAACCAGGTCCGGTCGGCCCGCGTAGAGTTCGAGCTCGGCCCGGCGCACCCAGGTGTAGGCGCGCAGGTCCCGGTGCGCGGCCCGCGCGGCCAGTTCCGCCGCCGCCCCGGTCCACCGCCGGGCCTCGGCCGCGTCCCCGGCCTCCTGCGCCATCCAGCCGGCGTACTCCGCGGTGCGCGCCGCCTGCCGCAGCAGCCTCCGGTCCGGCCGGGGCACCCCGGAGGTGAGCGTCGACAGCGCGCGGAACTGCCCGTCCAGCGCGGGCAGTACGACACCGGGCGGCAACTCGCGTCCGATGGTGCGCAGTTGGGCGAGCGACGCCTGGAACGCGGCGACCGCCAGCGCCGATTCGCGCTCGTCCGCGACCCAGCCGGGCCGAACGGCGGCGCCGCGCGGCCGGTTGGAGGAAGGCAGGTCCGGGGACGGCAGGTCCGGGGACGGCAGATCCGAGGGTGGCCGGTCCGCGGGAGCCCGGTCCGAGGGTGGCCGAACGGCGCCCGGCAGCAGCGCCGCCGCCAGCTTGCCGTCCGCGCCCGTCGCCAGGTCGTACAGCTCGACCAGACGGCGACCGGGCGGACTCATCCCGCGCTCCACACGGCTCAAGTGCCCCTTGTCGTAACTGATTTCACGGGCCAGCGAGCGCAGCGTCAGCCCGGCTGCCTCGCGTCTTCTGCGCAGCTCTGCCCCGAGCCCGCTCCCGCCGTCGGTCATCGACCGCCCCCTCGCGAATCCCCATCGCCATTGTTTCGGCCATTCGCGCTCCGAGGCAACGCTCCCGCCCGCCCCGAGCAGGTCGAACATCCGCTCGGGGCGGCAGTCGCCCCTCCTCTCGCCGGCGGGCGGGGCCGGTTCGCCGAGTGGGCGTCGTGGCTCAAGGGCATGGCGGGCTCTCCATGGGACGCGCGGCGCCTTCGCCGCGCTCAGGGAAGCAGGAAGCGCCCCTCGCCGTCGCCGACTACCGCCTCACCGCCGGGGCACCACCACCGGCAACGCCCGTTCCCTGGCGTACCGGTTCGGGGCGGTGTACGCCGCGCGGGCGGTAGCCGAGTTCGGCGGAGCGGCCGAGCAGGTCGGCGAGGTACCAGACGATGGTCAGCCACATCTCGGTGCCCTGGAGCCCGGGTTCAGCGCCGGGTCCCGCGTCGCCCGGACCGAAGCCGAAACCCCGGCCGTCCTGCCAGCGGGGCAGCGCCAGGGCCAGCTGCCGCTCCGCCCAGGCACCGATCTCCGCCGAGCGGTAGCCGTCACCCCCGGCTCCCGCCCGGAGCTGCCGGGAGCACAGCCACAGGGGGTGGACGACGTCCAGCACATTGCACGCGTTCTCCTGCCCGGCACCGAAGTGACGCGGATCGCGGGAGTGGTCCAGGACGGCGTCCACGACCCGCTCCGGATACGGCACGGGCACCCCGAACTGGGCGAACGAGCCACGGGTGAGCCGGTAGTAGCCGTTGACCACCTGGAGACGCCCGGCCTCGGGGCTCGGGCTTCCCCACATCCCGGACCACGGATCGACGTGCGTCAGCAGCCAGCCGAACAGTGTGTCCAACGCACCCGTATCGTCGTCCTCCCGCCGCAGGTTCCAATGGGCGGCCGTCGCCCAGGCGTCGATCCACGCCCCGGCCCCCCACGCCCCGGTACGCCACGGCAACCCGGCCAGCCGCATGACCAGTTGACGTGCCGTCATATCGCTTACCCCGCGCACCGGATGAGGAAAGGCGGCGCCGAGCAGGTCGAGCGCGTAGCCGACGGACAGGATGTGGTAGACGGCCGAGCCCTCACCGACGAAGCCGTCCTCCGCCACGGCCGGCAGCGGTTCGCCGAACTCCGGTACCAGACCGGTGCCGGGATCCTGCGCGTCGGCCAGCCGCCGGATGTGCTCGTCGGGGCCCAGCTGCGGGGGAGCGGTACCGAGCAGCAGATCGGCGATCTCCACCGCGTCGCAGTGCGCCCGCACCGTCGGAGCCGCACCGGCCCGGTCGGCGTACCGGTGGCCGTCCCAGTGCCGGGCGAGGAGGTCCGGAGCCTGCGCGCGAGCCGTGTCGGCGAACCGGGCCGGATCACCGGTGCCCCGGCCCGGACGGGGTCCGGCGCCCGTGTCACGGCGGTCGCGCAACGGCCGCGCGGGGTTTCCGGCCGCGACCGTCCAGTCCGGAAGGTCCCTGGTGACGACCGCACCGGCGCCGATCACACAGTGGTCGCCGATGGTCACCCCGTCCACGACCACCACGTGCGAACCGATCCACACGTCGTCGCCGACCGTGATCCCCCGCTGGATGAGCGGCTGCCGGAACACCGGCCGGTCCGGGGACATGGAGTGGTTGAAGCCGAGCAGCGAGGTGTGCGCCCCGATCCGTACCCCGTCACCCAGCGCGACGGCACCCCGCACCGTCGTGAACGGGTTCAGCGTGCAGTGCGGGCCCGTGGTCAACTCCCCGGTGACATAGGCGTGCGCGGCGATGTACGAGTCGTCGCCCAGCCGGAGCCGGTCCGGGAACACCGCGGCGGACTCGGCGACGTAGCACCGCTCGCCGATCTCGGTGTCGCCGCCGACCGCACGCTGCCGTACGAGCTGGGCGGCGCGCTGCTCCTCGGTCGCGTCCCCCGCGAACAGCCAAGGACAGTGATCGAAGTGCCTTACGGACTGCTCCTGTCGGTGATCCATGCGGGAAGGGTAGGCACCGTCACCCCTGGGGCGCCGGTTCGTCGAGGGACTGGGTGCCCAGGACCGCCAGCAGCTCCAGGCGTTCGGCGTCCGGGCTGCCGGGCTCGGCCGTGTAGATCATGATGCGCAGGTCGCTGCCCCCGACGCTCAGTACGTCGCAGTCGAGCGTCACCGGCCCCACCTGGGGGTGATCGATGGTCTTGCGGGACGACTGGTGGTGCCCCACGGCCCCGGAGTCCCACAGCTCGGCGAACCGCTCGCTGCGCGCGCGCAGTTCCGCGATCAGTTCGCGCAGCCGCCGGTCCGCCGGATACCGGCTCGCCGCGGCCCGCAGATCGCCGACGACCGCGGCCTCCAGCGCCGCCTGGGACTGCGAGGTGTGGCGGACCCGGCCGTTCGAACAGAGGAAGGTCCGGTACGCGCCGTTGCGGTCCCGGCCGTGCCGCTCGCCCATCAGCGCCGTGTACAGCGGGTTGGTGAGCAGGAGTGTCCACGACGCGTCGGAGACCGCCACCGGGGTCGTGGTCAGCCGGTCCAGCATCCGGTGCACACTCGGTGGGATGTGCGCGGGTACCGTGCCCCGGCCCGGCGGCACCAGACCCGCCACGTGGAACAGGTGCTCGCGCTCCACCGCCGACACCCGCAGCGCCCGCCCGAGCGCCTCGACGACCTGCTCCGAGGGATTGGCCGCCCGTCCCTGCTCGAGCCGGGTCACGTAGTCGACCGAGATCCCCGCCAGCATCGCCAGTTCCTCCCGGCGCAGCCCGGGCGCACGCCGGTGGCCGCCCTGGAGCACCCCCGCCGCCTCCGGGGAGACGCGGTCCCGCCACCGCCGTACCGTACGCCCGAACTCCGTGCTCGCCATGCCACCACTGTGCACCCGCGAGCCCGGGTCTTCCTGGTACCCGCAGTCCCAGGAAGCCGGGGGACCTGGCTGGCGCCCACGGGCCGCCGCAGCCTGGAGCCATGACCACCAACTCCATGACCACCAACGCCATGACCACCACGGCCACGACCACCACACTGATCACCGGTTCGAACAAGGGCCTCGGCTTCGAGACCGCCCGCCGGCTCGTCGAAGCGGGCCACACCGTCTATGTCGGCGCCCGCGACACCGAACGCGGCCGGCTGGCCGCCGAGCGGCTGGGCGCCCGCTTCGTCCGGCTCGACGTCACCGACGACGACTCCGTCCGCGCCGCGGTCAAGACCATCGAGGCCGACGGCGGTCTGGACGTCCTGGTCAACAACGCGGGCATCGAGGCCCGCGGCCCCGGCAACAGCATCATCGGCGCGGAGGACGTGACCGCCGACGACCTGCGCGAGGTGTTCGAGACGAACGTCTTCGGCGTCGTCCGCGTCACGCATGCCTTCCTGCCGCTGCTGCGCCGCTCGGCCGCGCCGGTCGTCGTCAACGTCAGCAGCGGGCTGGCCTCGCTGGCCCGGGTCTCCGACCCCGACGACGTGGCGTACGCCTACCCCGGCGTCGGGTACCCGACCTCGAAGACCGCCGTCAACATGATCACCGTGCAGTTCGCCAAGGCCTTCCCCGGCATGCGGATCAACGCGGTGGAGCCCGGCTACACCAAGACCGACCTGAACGGCAACACCGGCGTCCAGACCGTGGAGGAGGGCGCCGAGATCATCGTCCGCATGGCACAGGTGGGGCCCGACGGCCCCACCGGTACCTTCACCGACGCGACGGGCGCCCTGCCGTGGTGACCCGCCGTACCGGCATCACCCGCATCACCCGCATTACCGGCAGAGCGGCACGTCCGGCAGCCGGTTCTCCGGCGAGCTGACGTAGATGTTGGTGATGTAGCCGCCGTACAGCGGCAGATACGCCCACCAGTCGTTGACGTACGGCGGCACCTCGACCCGCTGGCCCTGCTTCTGGCAGCCGATCAGCACCTCCACCCCGGCGGGCAGCCGGGTCAGCACGGTCGAGGAGGTGTCCGTACCCGCCCGGACGCGGACGTCCGTCCCCCAGGTGCCGAACCAGGTGCCGGCCGGACGCACGCTCCCGGGCACGTTCAGCGACCGCACCAGCCGGTTGAGGTCGGTGTAGGCGGCGCCGAACGTGGTGCTCGTCGGCTGGAGGGTGTACACGGCGACGATCGAACGGTCCCCGGCCCCCACCGTGCCGGTGCTGTGCAGCGCCCGCTGCGTCAGGTCCACGTCAGCCACCCCGACGTCCGGCGTGGTGTCCGGCGTGACGTCCGACGCGGTGCTCGCCCCGGTGCCGGAGCAGGTGGAGTTCGCGCCGAAGCCCGACCACCCCTGCTTCACGGCCCACGGCCGCTCGAACGACGCCGGGATGCCGAACCGCTGGTCGAAACCGTCGGTGCCGCACCGCGTGGACTGCCGCAGATTGTCCATGATCAGGTCACGGGCGGCGGCGGGTGCGGTGTCCAGGACGTACCGGTAGATCCGTACGGTGTCGGCCGCCGACAGAGCCGTGTAGCCCCAGGCGCCCGGATAGCCGGCGGGCGGCCCCGCGGTGTCGGCCAGGCCGAGCCGGGAGACCATCCGGTCGACGATCGCACTGCCACCGTTCTGCGACCAGTAGGACGAGGCGCTGTCGTCGTCGCTGGAGCGCAGCATCAGGTCGAACCGGGCGCGGTCGTCCGTGGACAGGCTGTAGCCGGGGCCCTTGTTCCACAGGTGGTCGAGCGCGATGAGCAGCTTGACGACCGACGCGGACCGGAACCGCATCCGCGGATTGAGCTGCTCGGTGAACGTCCCGGTCTGCCGGTCGAAGACCGCGACCCCCGCGGTCACCCCGGCCGGCACGGTGACGGCGGGCGCCGCGGCCGGTGCGTCGCGGGCCCGGCCGGCCGGGGACCCGGCCGCGTACGCCGGGCCCGCCGCCGCGCACAGCAGCAGCACCGCCAGAACACACCACCGCACGACCGCCACGAGGCCGTTTCTCGCCCGTTCGACACCCATCGCCCGTCCTCCCCCTGCGTCGACTGTGCTTCCAGGAGAAGTGAAAGCTGCCACCGCCCACCCGTGAACCTCAGACATACGAGGGTCACCCCGGCCGGAACCCGGGTGTGGTGCCGCGCCGCCGCGTGATGGGATGCGGCATGAGCGAGACACCGCGCGCCCGCATCGCGCAGTACTACGCCACCGTGCCGCTGCTGTTCGCCGACAGCGAGGACTTCGGTTCGCTACGGCTGTTCGTGCCCAGGGTGCCGGGCGCGGTGTACTACGGCGGCCCCAGCCACGCCCAACCCACCGCCGACGACCTCGACCGAGTGCGGGCCCGGCAGCGTGACCTCGGAGTGCCGGAGGCGTTCGAGTGGCTCGCCGAGGCGGCGCCGGCGCTGCGGGCCACCGTCGAGGCCGCCGGACTGCCCGTCGCGGAACGGCCGTTGATGACTCTGGACCCGCCTGGGGTTTCGCCCCGCCGGCACCACCCTGCTGATCGCCAACCAGCCGGCCCGGTCGTAGCGCAGGGCACCCGCGGGCCGCACCGGTCGGCCGCGCGTACCGGCAGCAGCCTGCCCGCGCCGGGTCGGTCGGAGGCGGTGGGCCTCAGCGGCCGGCCGGGGGCGCGCGCCCGCCGCTTCATACCCGACGGCTGGTGACCGACGCCCCCGGGTGCCTCGGGTGCCCAGTGGGGGCGCTGGGCAGTCAGGAACCCGGCCGGGCCGCCTGTCCGTGGTGGTGGAGGAACGCCTCGGCCAGGCTGTCCGTGAACGCGTGGGCGATCGGCTCGCCGGTCACCAGTGCGCGGTAGTAGACCGGGCCCACCAGTCGGTCGGTCTCGGCCGGCACGTCGAGGCCGGCGGGCAACTGCCCGGCCCGCACGGCTCGTTCCAGCGGCAGACGGTCACGGGCGCGCTGTACGTCCAGACAGCGGGTCCGGAACTCCGCGGCGAACGCCGGATCGTGCTGGGCCTGGGCGATCAGCGCCCTGAAGACCGCGCCGGAGTCGGTCTCGCCCAGGAACCACGCCAGCCGGCGCAGATACTCGCTCAGGTCGCGCGCGACGTCGCCGGAGTCGGGCGGGGTCAGGTCCTCGGTCGCGTCCTGGAGGAAGGCGTCCATCAGGATGTCGGTCTTGGTGCTCCACCAGCGGTAGATGGTCTGCTTGGCCACCCCCGCCCGCGCCGCGATGCCCTCCATGGTGACACCGGCGAAACCCTTCTCGACGAGCAGGTCGTCGGCCGCCTCCAGCACCGCCTGCCGGGCCTCCTCACTGCGGCCGTGCCGGTTTCCGTGGTGCCGCCGTGCTGGTGTCGCAGCTGTCATCTCACCCCTCCTCGGCTCGGCCCAGATTAATCCCCGCCCCCATCCCGCTAGAATTGACGCAACGTTGCGTCTACTCTACGGCTCATGACATCGACACCGACACACACCCTCGCCGCCCCCCAGGTCGGGGCAGCCATCGACCATCTGTTCGAGCAGGCCGGCCGGGACGACGCCGTGGCCGCACGCGTGAGCGCGGAGCTGCCGGGCGGGTTCGGGCACCTGTCGCCGCAGGCGCGCGCCGACGCCGCGGCGGAGATCTACATGCCGATCTCCGCCGCGGGCGGGGAACTGCTCTACAGCCTGGTCCGCGCCGTCCGCCCGGCCACCGTCGTCGAGTTCGGCACGTCCTACGGGATCTCCACGCTGTACCTGGCGGCGGCCGTACGGGACAACGGCTCCGGGCGCGTCGTCACCACGGAGCTCAGCAAGGAGAAGATCGCGGCGGCGCGCCGGACCTTCGCCGAGGCCGGCCTGGACGACCTGGTCACCGTGCTGGAGGGAGACGCCCGCGACACCCTGGGCGCCCTCGACGTCCCGGCCGACTTCGTGCTCCTCGACGGCTGGAAGGACCTGTGCCTGCCGGTCCTGCGCCTGCTCGAACCCCGGCTGCGGCCCGGCACCCTCGTCGTGGCCGACGATATCGACCTCAGTGATCTCCGGCCGTACCTCGACTACGTACGCGACCCGGAGAACGGCTACCGGAGCGTCGCCTTCCCGGTCGAGGACGGCATGGAGATCAGTTGCCGCCTGTAGGCGGATAATGGGTAGGAGTGCGTCAAAAGCCGCATTCCGCTTCGTGAGGTGTCCTATGGCAGACGAGGTCGCGGTCGCCCTCCTCGACGACGAGGACGTCGTCCGGCGCTGGTCCCGTGCGGCCACGGACCTGCTGGGCCACACGGCCGAGCAGGCCTGCGGTCGGCCGGTCGCCTCGCTGCTCGTCGATCCGGGGGAGTGGGGCGGTGGCGCGCGGAGCCTCCGGTTCCGGACCTCGTCCGGGCAGCCCGTCGAGCTCGCCGTCGACCTGGTCGACGTGGACGGCGCCTCCAGGGCCGTACTCCTGTCGGCTCCCCGGATCGCGGGGAACGCGGGGAACGCGGACGAGCAGAGCGCGTCCCTGCTGCGGGCGCTGCTCGCCCAGGACCAGATCGGGGTCGCCCTCTTCGACGCCGCACTGACCGTCGTACGCACCAACAGCCCCGACAGCAGCACCGGCATGGACGGATGGCCCACCCTGCGGGCAGGTCACCGGCTGGCGGACGTCGTCGTCCCGGACGACGCGGACGCGGCCGAGGCCCTGCTGCGCCGGGTGCTGGAGACCGGCGTACCGCTGGTCGCGGGGGAGCAGCGGGCGCGGGCGCGGGAAACGCCCCGGCTGGAGCGGTATCTGTCCGTCTCCGCGGTCCGCCTCGAGGACGCGGGGGGCCGTCCGGCGGGGGTCCTGGCGCTCTACACCGACAGCACGGAACAGTGGCGGGCCCGGCGCCGCACGGAGATGAGCCACGAGGCCTCCGGGCGGATCGGCCGGACGCTGGACGTGGCCGGCACCGCCCAGGAGATCGCGGACGTCCTCGTGCCGGCCCTGGCCGACATGGCGACCGTGGAGATCGTCGAGGCCGTGCTCGAAGGCGAGGAGCCACCCGGCGGGATCATCCCCGGCGCCTGGTGGAACCTGCGCCGGGTGGCCGTGGCCTCGGCCGTCGGACCCTGGCCCGCCGATCTCATCCCGGTCGGCGGGGTGCTCCCGCGCTTCCCGGACGTCCCGCAGGTCCGGCAGACGCTCCTGCACGGCGACACGGTCTTCAACACGACGCGCCAGGAGATGGTGGACATCCTCCGGGACCCGGAGCTGATCCGGACGACGATGCCCGAGAAGGGACACTCGGCCATCGTGTCCCCGCTGTACGCGCGCGGACTGCTGCTCGGCTTCGTCACGGTGTGGCGCAGCGAGCAGCCCGAGGCGTTCCGGCAGGAGGACGCGGATCTGCTGTTCGACATCTCCTCCCGCTCCGCCCTGAGCGTGGACAACGCCCGCCGCTACACCCGGGAGCACCGGGCGGCGGTCGCGCTCCAGCAGCGGCTGCTGCCCAAGACCACCACCCGGACCACGGCCGCCGAGTCGGCCGGCCGCTACGTCCCCGCGGGCGGCGGGGCGGACATCAGCGGCGACTGGTTCGACGTCATCCCGCTGCCGTCGCTGCGGGTGGCGTTCGTCGTGGGCGACGTCATCGGCCACGGGCTGCACGCCGCGGCGACCATGGGACGCCTGAGGACCGCCATCCGCACCCTCGCCGACCTGGAACTCGCACCCGGCGAACTCCTCATCCACCTCGACGACCTCGTCCAGCAGCTCGCCGACGAGGCCGACCCGCAGGTACGGGACACCATCGGCGCCACCTGCCTCTACGCGCTCTACGACCCGGTCAGCGGAGCCTGTTCGATGGCCGACGCGGGACACCCGCCGCCGGTGGTGATCCGGCCCGACGGCACCGGGCGGATCGTCGAGGTCTCCCCGGGGCCGCCCCTCGGCGTGGGCGGGATGCCCTTCGAGGTCACCACGGTCGACCTGGAGCCCGGCAGCACGCTCGCGCTCTACACGGACGGCTTGGTGGAGGCCGGCTCCGGCGGTGACACGGACCGGGGCATCCGCGACCTCCTGGACACCCTTTCGGCGCTGTGCGGCCCCGACCGGACGCTGAAGGACCTCGGCCGGACGGTGATGTCGGGGGTCACCGCGTCGCCGCCCCGGGACGACATGGCGCTGCTGCTCGCCCGCACCCGCAGGATCCCGCCCGCCGACATCGCGCACTGGCGCTTCCCCGACGATCCCGCGGTCGTGGCCGACGCGCGCAAGGCCGTCGCCCGGCAGCTGACCGTGTGGGGGCTCGACGAACTCGCCTTCACCACCGAACTGATCGTCAGCGAGCTGGTCACCAACGCCATCCGGCACGCCGGCGGCACGGTCGGCCTGCGGCTCTTCCACGACGGCTCCACGCTGGTCTGCGAGGTCACGGACCCCAGCAACACCCAGCCCCGGCTGCGGCGCGCCCGGGCCGGGGACGAAGGGGGCCGCGGTCTCTTCCTGGTGGCCCAGCTGTCCGACCGGTGGGGCAGCAGGTACCACCACACCGGCAAGACCATCTGGGCGGAACAGTCGACGGGCGCCGCCCCCGAGCCGGAGGCCGACCTGTCGGCCGTATGGGAGAGCGCGGCGCTGTAGGCCGCGGCCGTGTCACGAGGCGGACGGCCGCACGGCCCTCTCGGGCCGGACCACCAGCCGGAAGCCGACCCCGCGTACGGCCTCGATGCACACCGCGTCGCCCAGCTTGTGCCGCAGGCCCGAGACCTGCGTGTCCAGGGTCTTCGTGGAGCCGAACCAGTTGCTGTCCCAGACGGACGCCATGATGTCCTCCCTGGTCGCCACCGCGTCCAGCCGGTCGGTGAGATACGCCAGCAGGGCGTACTCCTTCGGGCTCAGGGTGACCTCGGCACCGTCGAGGAACGTACGGTGCGCCCGGCGGTCGATCGACACCCGGCCGTAGCGGTCGCACGGACGCAGGGGCACGGGCAGCCCGATCACGACACCGGGTACGCCGGGGCCGGAGGACTCCCGCTCGACGGCGGCCGGGCCGGGCGCCTGCCGGCGGCGCTGCACGGCCCGCATCCGCGCTACCAGCTCGCGCACGGTGGACGGTTTCACGATGTAGTCGTCGGCGCCGAGTTCGAGACCGACGACCTTGTCCGTCTCGGTGCCGCGCGCGCTGATCATGATGAGGGAGACATCGCTGCAGACAGCTCCGGGCCCGCCGGCAGGGGCGCCGCCCGCAGGGCTTTGTCCTGCGAGTGGAGAAAGTTCGAGCAACCCGTGGCACAGGTTCTTCCAAGGAGGGACGACGGCTGCTACGTTCCCCTCGAAAGAACGCCGCAGTCGGCCGAATCCTGGCGGGAGGGGCTCGTGAGACGTATGACGGCACGACCTGCGAACGCCCATCAGGCCCGGCTGCTGAAGCTGCTGCGCGACGGCGGCCCCGACTCCCGTGCCCGTCTCGGCGACCAGGTCGAACTCTCGCGGTCCAAGCTGGCCGTCGAGGTGGACCGGCTGCTGGAGACGGGCCTGGTGGTGGCCGACGGACTCGCCGCCTCGCGCGGCGGGCGTCGCTCCCACAACGTCCGGCTCAACCCCGACCTCAGATTCCTCGGCGTCGACATCGGCGCCACGTCCATCGATGTCGCCGTCACCAACGCCGAGCTGGAGATCCTCGGTCACCTCAACCAGCCGATGGACGTCCGGGAGGGACCCGTCGCGGTCTTCGAGCAAGTCCTGGACGTGGCAGGGAAGTTGAAGGCGTCCGGGCTCGCCGCCGGTTTCGACGGCGCGGGGATCGGCGTCCCCGGACCGGTCCGCTTCCCCGAGGGCGTGCCCGTCGCCCCGCCGATCATGCCGGGCTGGGACGGCTTCCCCGTGCGGGAGGCACTCAGCCAGGAACTCGGCTGTCCGGTCATGGTCGACAACGATGTGAACCTCATGGCGATGGGGGAACAGCACGCCGGAGTCGCCCGGCGGGTCGCCGACCTGCTCTGTGTGAAGATCGGCACCGGGATCGGCTGCGGCATCGTCGTCGGCGGACAGGTCTACCGCGGTGCCACCGGCAGCGCGGGCGACATCGGCCACATCCAGGCCGTCCCCGACGGCCGTCCCTGCCCCTGCGGCAACCGGGGCTGCCTGGAAGCCCACTTCGGCGGTGCCGCGCTGGCCCGCGACGCGACGGAGGCGGCCGTACAGGGCCGGTCGGCCGAACTGGCGGCCCGGCTGGAGACCCACGGCATCCTCACCGCCGTCGACGTCGCCGCGGCGGCCGCCGCCGGTGACGCCACCGCACTCGACCTGATCCGCGAGGGCGGCACCCGGGTCGGCCAGGTCATCGCCGGCCTGGTCTCCTTCTTCAACCCAGGGCTTGTGGTGATCGGCGGCGGCGTGACCGGCCTCGGCCACACCCTGCTCGCCGCCATCCGCACCCAGGTCTACCGCCAGTCGCTGCCGCTGGCGACCGGCAACCTGCCCATCGTCCTGAGCGAGTTGGGCCCGGCCGCCGGCGTGACCGGTGCCGCCCGGCTGATCAGCGACCACCTCTTCGCACCCGCCTAACGGCCCACCCCGGCCGCACCCTCATCCCACACCTGCGCACCGGGCCCGACTTCGGCCTGCGCTTTTGCCGAGGGGATCCACATGGCACCCGAACCACCCCTGCTCAGCATGTCCGCGATCACCAAGTCGTTCCCCGGAGTCCGTGCCCTGGACGGCGTCGACCTCGACGTCCAGGCCGGTGAGGTGCACTGTCTGCTCGGCCAGAACGGCGCCGGGAAGTCCACCCTCATCAAGATCCTGGCCGGCGCGCACCAGCCGGACGGCGGCACCATCCGCTGGCGCGGCGAACGCGTCGCCCTGCCCTCACCCATCGCCGCCATGCGCCTGGGCATCGCCACCATCTACCAGGAACTCGACCTGATGGAACACCAGTCGGTGGCGGAGAACGTCCACCTCGGCCATGAGCCGACGGCGGCCGGATTCGTCGTACGACGCAAGGCTGCGCAGGCCTCGACAGCCGCGCTGCTCAAGCGACTCGGGCACCCGGAGATCGATCCGTCCCGCCCCGTGGGGGAGTTGCCGGCCGCGCAGCGGCAGATCGTCTCCATGGCCCGAGCCCTCTCCCACGACGTACGCCTCATCGTGATGGACGAGCCGTCCGCCGCCCTCGACCCCGACGAGGTCGACAACCTCTTCCGCATCGTCGGCGGCCTCACCGCCGACGGCGTCGCCGTCGTCTACATCTCCCACCGGCTGGAGGAGATCCGGCGCATCGGTGACCGGGTGACCGTGCTCAAGGACGGCCGGGGCGTCGCGGCGGGACTCCCCGCCAGGACCACTCCGGCCCGGGAGGTCATCGCCCTGATGACCGGCCGCGACGTCGAGTACGTCTTCCCCGGCAGACCGGCGGAGGCCCCCGCGGGCGAGTCCGTGCTCCAGGTGCGCGGGCTCGCCCGCGACGTCGAGTTCGCGCCGCTCGACCTCGACCTGCGGCCCGGGGAGATCGTCGGCCTCGCCGGCCTGGTCGGCTCCGGGCGCTCCGAGATCCTGGAGACCATCTACGGGGCACGCAAGCCCTCGGCGGGCCAAGTCACTGTCGACGGGAGGAAGTTACGGACCGGCAGCGTGCGCGCGGCGGTCCGCGCCGGACTCGGTCTCGCGCCCGAGGAACGCAAGGCGCAGGCACTGCTGATGCTGGAGTCCGTCACCCGCAACGTCTCGGTCTCCTCCCTCTCCCGCTTCTCCCGCGCCGGCTGGATCGACCGCAACGCCGAGCGCGCCGCCGCCCGCGACTCGATCCGCGAGCTGTCCCTGCGGCCCGACGACCCGGCCGTGCCCGTGCGCACCCTCTCCGGCGGCAACCAGCAGAAGGCCGTCCTCGCCCGCTGGCTGCTGCGCGGCTGCCGGGTGCTGCTGCTCGACGAACCCACCCGCGGTGTCGACGTCGGCGCCCGTGCCGAGCTGTACGCGGTGATCCGCCGCCTCGCGGACGAGGGACTCGCCGTCCTCCTCGTCTCCAGCGAGGTGCCCGAGGTCCTCGGCCTCGCGGACCGCGTCCTGGTGCTCCGCGAGGGCCGGGTCGTGCACACCGCCCCCGCCGGGGAGCTCGACGAACACCGTGTCCTCGACCTGGTCATGCAAGGAAGCACGGAAGGAAGCCCGGCGTCATGACGCAGCATGGGTCCCCTCCCGTCGACAGTACCGACAGCACCGGCCGTACGGACAAGGTGACGGTGACCGGCCGTCCCGCGCCCCGGTGGGCCGACGTCCGGGTCCTGTCCCTGATCGGGGTGCTCGCCGTGCTCGTCGTCATCGGCGGCGTCACCCGGCCCGACGAGTTCCTCGACGTCCGCAACCTCCAACTCGTCCTCACCCAGGCCTCGGTGATCGGAGTCGTCACCGTCGGCATGACCTTCGTCATCACCTCCGGCGGCATCGACCTCTCCGTCGGCGCGATCGTCGCCCTCGCCTCGGTCTGGGCGACCACCGTCGCCACCCAGGAGTACGGCTTCGCCGGCATCCTCTTCACCGCGGTGATCGTCGGCCTCGGCTGCGGCCTGGTCAACGGACTGCTCGTCGCGTACGGCGGGTTGGTCCCCTTCATCGCCACCCTCGCCATGCTCGCCTCGGCGCGCGGCCTCGCCCTGCAGATCACCGGGGGCAGCACACAGATCGTCACCGTCGACGGCATCCTCCGGCTCGGCGACCGCGACTCCTACGTACTGGGCATCCCGCCACTCGTCCTCGTCTTCGCGAGTGTGACGGTCATCGGCTGGCTCCTGCTCAACCGCACCACCTTCGGCCGCCGTACCGCCGCCGTCGGCGGCAACGCGGAGGCCGCCCGGCTCGCCGGCATCGACGTCCGCCGCCAGCGGCTCTACCTCTACCTGCTGTCCGGCCTGTGCTGCGGCATCGCCGCCTTCCTGCTGATCGTCCTGTCCGGCTCCGGACAGAACACCAACGGCAACCTCTACGAACTCGACGCCATCGCCGCCGCGATCATCGGCGGCACCCTGCTCACCGGCGGGCGCGGCACCATCACCGGCTCCGTCCTCGGTGTCCTGATCTTCACCACGATCACCAACCTCTTCGCCCTGAACAACCTGCAGAGCGACGTCCAGCAGATCGCCAAGGGAGCGATCATCGTCGCCGCCGTGCTGGTCCAGCGCCGTACCGCGAGCACGACCTGAGGAAGGGTTGCACCGACATGTCACACCTCGCCAGTCGCAGAGGACTGCTGTTCGGCACCGCCGCGGTATCCGCGGGTGCCCTGCTCACCGGTTGCACGAGCAACGAATCCACCGACGACAAGACGGCGGGCGGCGCCGAGCCCGTGGCCGAGAAGTCCGGCAAGCACGTCACCATCGGCTTCGCCGGACCCCAGGCCGACCACGGCTGGCTCAACGCCATCAACGACAACGCCAAGAAGCGCGCGGGAACCTACTCCGACGTCTCCCTGGAGATCACCGAGGGCTCCAACGACATCGCCCAGCAGATCGGCCAGATCGAGACCCTCATCAACAAGAAGGTCGACGTCCTCGTCGTCCTGCCCGCCGACGGCAAGGCCCTCACCCAGGCCGGGCTCAAGGCGATGCGGGCCGGCATCCCGGTCGTCAACCTCGACCGGATCTTCAACTCCGCGCAGGCGTACCGCTGTTGGATCGGCGGCGACAACTACGGCATGGGTCTCAGCGCCGGCCGCTACATCGGCGAGAAACTCAAGGACAAGCCGGACGCCCGCGTGATCGAGCTGGCCGGCCTCGACAACCTGGAGCTGACCAAGCAGCGCACCCAGGGCTTCGACGACGCCCTGAAGAACTACCCCAACATCAGGAAGGTGGCCCGCCAGGCCGCCGAGTTCACCGTCGAGTCCGGCCAGGCCAAGATGGCCCAACTCCTCCAGGCACAGCCGACGTTCGACGCCCTGTGGAACCACGACGACGACCAGGGCGTGGGCGCGCTGCGCGCCGTCGAGCAGGCCGGGCGGGACGGCTTCCTGATGGTCGGCGGAGCCGGTGCCCTCTCCGCCTTCCAGGCCATCAAGCAGGACGACGGCGTCCTGAAGGCCACCGTCCTCTACCCGCCCACCATGGCCGCCTCCGCGATCGACCTCGCCCGCGCCCTCGGCCAGGGCAAGGGCGTCGGCGGCCTCGCCGAGTACGAGATCCCCGCGTCGGTCACCCTCTACTCCGCCGTCGTCGACAAGGACAACGTCGACCAGTACATGCCCACCGGCTTCCGGTGAGCCGCCCCGCTCACCCGGGTTCACCGCGAAACCACGAGAGGAGCACCACCGTATGGAACAGCAGGCTCAGCCCCCGCTGCGCGTCGGCATGGTCGGATACGCGTTCATGGGCGCCGCCCACTCACAGGGCTGGCGCACCGCGGGCCGCGTCTTCGACCTGCCCCGGCAGCCGGTCCTGGCCGTGATCTGCGGACGCGACCCGGCGGCCGTAAGCGCGGCGGCCGACCGGTACGGCTGGGCCGACACCGAGACCGACTGGCGCACCCTGGTCGCCCGGGACGACATCGACCTCGTCGACATCTGCACCCCCGGCGACAGCCACGCCGAGATCGCCCTCGCCGCGCTCGCCGCGGGCAAGCACGTCCTGTGCGAGAAGCCCCTCGCGAACACCGTCGAGGAGGCCGAGACCATGGCCCGCGCGGCCGAAACGGCGTACGCGCGCGACCAGTTGGCGATGGTCGGCTTCAACTACCGTCGGGTGCCCGCCACCTCGCTCGCCCGCCGGATGATCGCCGACGGCCGGCTCGGCACCCTCCGCCATGTGCGGGTGACGTGCCTTCAGGAGTGGCTGGTGGACCCGGAGTTCCCGCTGACCTGGCGGCTGCGCCGGGAGCAGGCCGGCTCCGGCTCGCTCGGCGACCTCGGCGCGCACATCGTCGACCTCGCCCAGTACCTGGCGGGGGAGAGGCTGGCCGGCGTCTCCGCCCTGACGGAGACCTTCGTCCGCGAACGCCCACTGACGGACGGCACGGAAGGGCGCCGCACAGGGGCGGTCACCGTGGACGACGCCGCCCTGTTCACCGGACGGTTCGCCTCCGGCGCGCTCGCCTCCTTCGAGGCCACCCGCTACGCCACCGGCCGCAAGAACGCCCTGCGCCTCGAACTCAACGGTGAGCGCGGCTCGTTGGCGTTCGACCTGGAGCGCCTCAACGAACTCTGGTTCCACGACGCGGGCCAGCCCGCCGCCGAGGCAGGCTTCCGCCGCATCCTCGTCACCGAACCCGACCACCCCTACCTGGACGCCTGGTGGCCGCCGGGCCACGGCCTCGGCTACGAGCACACCTTCGTCCACCAGGCCCGCGACCTCGTCCACGCCATCGCCGAGGGCCGCCGCCCCGAACCCTCCTTCGCCGACGGCCTCCAGATGCAGCGCGTCCTCGCGGCCGTCGAGGAGAGCGCCGCGAAGAACTCCGTCCACACCCCGACCTCGGACTGAGAAAGGCCCACCCCGTGCCGCGTCCCTTCACCCTCTTCACCGGCCAGTGGGCCGACCTGCCCATCGAGGAGGTCTGCCGGCTCGCCCGTGACTTCGGCTACGACGGCCTCGAACTCGCCTGCTGGGGCGACCACTTCGAGGTCGACAAGGCTCTCGTCGACCCCGACTACGTCAAGTCCCGCCACCGACTCCTCGACTCCTACGGCCTGAAGTGCTGGGCGATCTCCAACCACCTCGTCGGCCAGGCCGTCTGCGACGCCATCATCGACGAACGCCACCAGGCCATCCTGCCCGCGGCGATCTGGGCCGACGGCGACCCGGAGGGCGTACGGCAGCGGGCGGCGGCGCGGATGAAGGACACCGCCCGCGCCGCGGCGGCCTTCGGCGTCGACACCGTCGTCGGCTTCACCGGCTCCGCGATCTGGCACCTCGTCGCGATGTTCCCGCCCGCCCCGGAATCGATGATCGACCGCGGCTACGACGACTTCGCCGAACGCTGGAACCCGATCCTCGACGTCTTCGACACCGAGGGCGTGCGCTTCGCCCACGAGGTCCACCCCAGCGAGATCGCCTACGACTACTGGACCACGCGGCGCGCCCTCGAAGCGGTCGGCCACCGCCCCGCCTTCGGCCTCAACTTCGACCCCTCCCACTTCGTCTGGCAGGACCTCGACCCGGTCGGCTTCCTCTGGGACTTCCGCGACCGCATCTACCACGTCGACTGCAAGGAGGCCCGCAAACGCCTCGACGGCCGCAACGGCCGCCTCGGATCCCATCTGCCGTGGGGCGACCCGCGCCGCGGCTGGGACTTCGTCTCCGCCGGACACGGCGACGTCCCCTGGGAGGACGTCTTCCGCATGCTGCGCTCCATCGACTACCAGGGCCCCGTCTCCGTCGAGTGGGAGGACGCCGGCATGGACCGCCTCCAGGGCGCACCCGAGGCCCTGGCCCACCTCAAGTCCTACGACTTCGAGCCGCCGTCGGCCTCCTTCGACGCGGCCTTCTCCAGCTGACCCCCACCAGGAGGCAACCGTGAACCACACCGACGACCAGCTCCGCCGCAGTCTCGGCATCGGCCGCCGCCGCTTCCTCAGCACCTGCTCCGCCGTGGCCGCCGGCGCGATCGCCGCCCCGTCCTCGGCGCGGCCCCCGTCCAGGCCGCGCCCCACCGGCACGGCACCGGCCACGACCGCGCACTCGTCCCCGCGCACAAGCGGGGGATCATCCTCTACACCGTCCGCGACGCGATCGGCCGCGACCCGCTGTCCACCACCCTCCCCTCCGGCTTCCGCGCCGTCTTCGACAAACTGGCCCGCTTCGGCTACCACCAGGTCGAGTTCGCGGGCTACAACCAGCACGCGGGCGCACCCGGCGGGGCGAGCCTGGAGTCCGTCCAGGGCGCCCGGCTGCTGCGCCGCTGGCTGGACGACAACGGACTGCGAGCCCAGGGCAACCACGGCTTCATCCCCGCCTCCTGGCCGCTGACCACCCCCGACCGCGACACCTTCAAGAAGCACCTGGAGATCGCGAACATCCTCGGCATGCCCCACATGCACCGGAGCCGACCCCACCACCAGCTCCTACCGGGCCGACTGGGACCTGGCCGCCGACAAGTGGCACGCGCTCGGCGAACTCGCCCGGCGCGCCGGGATCCGCCTCTACACCCACAACGCACGACGCGGCCTACGACTTCCTCCTCGACCGGGGCCCGCTGGACGCCCAGGGCCGCCCGACCCGCAGCTCCGGCATCCGCAAACTGGAGTACTTCCTGTCCGTCACGGACCCGCGACTGGTCTCGCTGGAGTTGGACGTCTTCTGGGCGCACGTCGCGCAGTACAAGTTCCGCACCTACACGGCCAGCGACGGCTCCCCCCGCAGATCCGTCTTCGACCCGCGGGGCTGGTCACCCGCCACGACAGACGGTTTCCGCTGTTCCACGCCAAGGACGGCGCCGTCGACACCACCAACGGGCTGGGCTACGCCATGGTGCCCTTCGGCACCGGCGACATCGACTACCGGGCGTTCTTCTCCCGCGTCGGCCACCCCGACCGCCACAACCCCATGGTCGAACAGGACAACGCTCCGGGTACGGCCGACCCGGCACAGTCACTGGCCCACGCCGCCACCGGCTACCGCAGCCTCGCCGCACTGCGCCGCTGAGAGTCCGTGTCGGCTTCCTCCTCACGGGTACGCGGTGGGTCCGCCCCCGAAAGAGCTGGAGGGAGCCATGCAGCGAGGCAGTGGCCGGGTGAGTGCTCACCGGGACGACGAGATGAAGCACGAACTGCAGGGTCTGCTGCGATCCGGGCATCCGACACGGACCGAGGAGTGGCAGGACCCGGAGCCGCCCGCCGACGACGATCCCGAACTCTGGACCGGTCCGGTGGCACCCGGCGGCCCCTCCCGGCCGTCGCCCGCGACCCTACGGCTGGAGCTGGGCCGCATCCTGGGCCGCAGCGTCTTCCCCGCGGGCCCGAGCCAGCTCGCCAGGGCCCTGCGCCGCAGGAACGCGCCCGAAGCGCTGGTGGAGGCCGTACGGGACCTCCCGCACAAGGAGCGCTACGCCAACGCCCGCGAAGTGGCCGAGGCGCTGGTGGGGTCCGCCCGCTGAGCACGACAGCAAGCAGCACGACAGCAAGCAGCGCGCCGGCGGGCGGCACGGCCCGCCGGCGTGCCGGAAAGGACGTGGAAAGATCATGCGTATCGCGTTTCTGACAGCGCCCGAGGGCGTCGAGCAGATCGAGCTCACCGACCCCTGGCAGGCGGCCGTCGACGCGGGCCACGAACCCGTACTCGTGTCGACCGCGCCCGGTGAGATCCAGGCCTTCCACCACCTCGACAAGGCGGACACCTTCCCGGTGGACGAGGTCGTCGGCGAGAGCTCGGCGGAGTCCTTCGGCGGCCTTGTCCTGCCGGGCGGCGTCGCCAACCCCGACTTCCTGCGCACCGACGACAGGGCCGTGGCGTTCGTGGCGGCCTTCTTCGAGCACGGGCGGCCCGTCGCCGCGATCTGCCACGCGCCGTGGACGCTCGTCGAGGCGGACGTCGTACGCGGCCGGGTGCTGACCTCGTGGCCCAGCCTGCGCACCGACCTGCGCAACGCCGGCGCCACCTGGGTCGACGAGCAGGTGAAGATCTGCGACCACGGACCGAACAAGCTGATCACCAGCCGCAATCCGGACGACCTGAAGGCGTTCTGCGAGGCGTATCTCGACGTGTTCGCCGAGGAGGCCGCCCGATGAGCGGCACGCCCGGCCGCAAGGACGAACAGCTCAACGGCTTCCGCGCCGAGGACCCCGCCTCCGGACCGCTCACCACAGACCAGGGCGCGGCGGTCGACCACACCGACGACTCACTGTCCGCAGGTGAACGCGGTCCGACCCTGATGGAGGACTTCCACTTCCGGGAGAAGCTGACCCGCTTCGACCACGAGCGCATCCCGGAGAGGGTGGTGCACGCGCGGGGCGCGGGAGCCTACGGCTACC
This sequence comes from Streptomyces vulcanius, assembly GCF_042653945.1. Classification (NCBI taxonomy): domain Bacteria; kingdom Bacillati; phylum Actinomycetota; class Actinomycetes; order Kitasatosporales; family Streptomycetaceae; genus Streptomyces; species Streptomyces vulcanius. The sequence goes on from NZ_JBHSFK010000016.1 coordinate 158,856, forward strand.
GGGAACAACTTCCCGGTGTTCTTCATCCAGGACGGCATCAAGTTCCCCGACTTCGTGCACGCGGTGAAGCCGGAGCCGCACAACGACATCCCGACCGGCGCCTCCGCGCACGACACCCTGTGGGACTTCGTGTCGCTCCAGCCGGAGACCCTGCACGCCATCATGCGGCTGATGTCGGACCGGGCGATCCCGCGCAGCTACCGCATGATGCAGGGCTTCGCAAGAGTGCCAGGGCAGTGATCCGGACTTCAACCGGCGCGACCTGTGGGACGCGATCGAGGCGGGCGAGTACCCGGAGTGGGAGCTCGGCGTCCAACTCGTGCCGGAGGAGGACGAGTTCTCCTTCGACTTCGACCTCCTCGACGCCACGAAGCTCATCCCCGAGGAGCAGGTGCCCGTCCGCCCGATCGGCCGGATGGTCCTCGACCGCAACCCGGAGAACTTCTTCGCGGAGACCGAGCAGGTCGCCTTCCACACCGCCAACGTCGTGCCCGGCATCGACTTCACCCACGACCCGCTGCTCCAGGCCCGCAACTTCTCCTAAGCGCGACGGCTTCCACCAGAGCACCGTCCACCGCGGCACGAACTACTTCCCCAACTCCCTCGGCGGCGGCTGCCCGGCCCACGCGGGCATGGACGGCACGGCGTTCACCCACTAAGCGGAACGGGTCGACGGCGCCAAGATCCGCCGCCGCAGGCGTTCCGCTTCGAGCTCGGCAAGATCGGGACCTGGGAGATACGGGCCCGTACGGTCGAGGAACTCGCCCGGGTGGACGGCGAGCTGGCCGCCCGGGTGGCGCGCGGCATCGGAGTGCCCGAACCCGCCGCGGGGGCGGACCCGGCGTCCAAGTCGTCGTCACCCGCGCTCAGCATCGAGTCGCAGCGCGGCGACGGCTCGATCCGCACCCGGCGGATCGCGGCGCTGGTCACCGACGGCGTGGACGGCCGGCAGGCGCAGTCGGTGCGGGACGAACTGGCCGCGCGGGGAGCCGTCGTGGAGACGCTCGCCGCGATGGACGGCACCGTGTCCTCGACCGACGGCGAACGGTATCCCGTGGACCGGGCGCTGCCGACCGTGGCGTCCGTGCTGTACGACGCGGTCCTGCTGCCCGGCGGCCCCACGGGCACCCCGCCGCTCACCGCCGACCCCGACGCGATGCGCTTCGTACGCGACGCCTACCGTCACGGCAAGCCCGTGGCGGCCCTGGGCTTTGGAGTGGGCGTCCTCGCGGCCCTGAAACCGGAGGGAGTGCGGCTGTCCGCCGAGTTCCACCGGGTGGTGACCGACCAGGGCGTGATCACGGACACCTCACCGGGCTCCGCCGACCCGGAGTTCGTCGAGGCGTTCGTGGCGGCCCTGGAAGCACACCGCCACTGGAACCGCCTCCCGACCCACTGCTGACGGCGCAACGGACACCGGCGGACTCGACCGGGCGGACTGACGGCACCCCCCGACGGGTACGGTCCGATCATGCCCCGCCTGGTCGACGTCCCCGGATACCCGCGCTTCTGGACCGCCTTCGCGGTGTCGGCGTTCGGCTCCCAGATCACGGGGCTCGCCCTGCAGATCCTCACCGCCGTCACGCTGAGCGCGTCCGCGACGGAGGTGGGCCTGGTCAACGCCGCCCGCTGGCTTCCCTACCTGCTCTTCGGACTCGTCGCCGGCGTCATGGTGGACCGCTGGCGGCGCAAGCCCGTGCTGGTCGCCACGGACCTCGCCCGGGCGGTCCTGCTCGCCGCGATACCCGTGCTGTACGCACTGGACCGGCTGAGCATCGCCACCCTGTGCGCGTTCACGTTCGCCTTCGGGGCGCTGAGCCTGCTGTTCGAGGCGGCCGGCCAGTCGTACATACCGCGACTGGTCCCGAAGGAACTCCTCAACGCGGGCTATGCCCGCACCGAGCAGGCAGGCGCGGTGGCCGGCTCGGCCGGACCCCTGGTCGCCGGAGCGCTGATCAGGCTCATGGGCGCCCCCTTCGCCGTACTCGTGGACGCCGTCACCTATCTCGTCTCCGGTCTGCTGCTCTCCTCGATCAGGGCCCATGACCCGCTTCCCGATCGCAGCGCGCGGCGCGGCCTGGGCAGCGAACTGCGCGAGGGAGTGGCCTGGGTCTACCGGCACCGGACACTGGCGCCCATCGCTCTGACCTCACACGCGATGCTCCTGTTCAACACCATGGTGACCACGGTGTTCGTCGTCTTCGCGCTGCGTGAGGTGCGGATCGGGGACTTCGGCCTCGCGGTCACCTACGCGTCCGCGGCCGTGGGCGCGGTGATCGGCGGCTCGTTCTCCGGGCGCGTGGTGCGCAGGCTCGACGTCGGCGCCACGCTGGTCGCCTTCCGTCTGCTCGCCGCCGTCGGCTGGCTGCCCGTGCTCCTCGCCGAGCGCGGACCGTGGGCGCTGCCCTTGGTGTCCCTGGCCTTCTTCCTGGTGTCCTTCGCCATCGCCGTCGAGAGCCCGGTGGAGCTGGGCTACCGGCAGTCCGTGACGCCCGACCGGCTGCGCGGGCGGATGAACGCCACGATCCGCTCCTTCAACTGGGGGATGGTGGCGGTCGGAGCGCCGCTCGGGGGAGTGCTGGCCGACCACGTCGGCTATCGCTTCGCCCTGTGGACCGGGCTGACCGGAGCCGTCGTCCAGGCACTCCTGCTGGCCTTCTCCCGCACCCGGCAGGCCCGCACCGCGGACGAACTCGATCCGGACGAACTCGATCCGGACGGGCTCGAACCCTCGGCGGCCGTCTGAGTGCACACCGAGGGTTCGAGGTCGGGGGAGGCGCGGCGTCAGGGCACGATGGCCGTCTCCACCAGCAGCCGCGCCGACGCCGCGATCGACTCCGCGTCGATGCCCGCCGCGTGCAGCTGCTGCTCCGGGGACGCCGAGCCCGGCATCGTACGGACGGCGAGCCGCGCCAGCCGGGGGACGGGGCGGCCGTCGGTGAAGGCGTCGAGGACGGCGTCGCCGAGGCCGCCCTCGGGATGGTGGTCCTCGACGGTCAGCAGGCAGCCGGTCTCCTCGGCGGCCAGCCGCAGTGTCGCCCGGTCGACGGGCTTGACCGAGTACAGGTCGATGACCCGGACCCGGATCCCCTCCCCGGCCAGCGCTTCGGCGGCCCGCAGCGCCTCCTGGACGGTGACCCCGGCCGCGACGAGCGTCAGCCGGTCCCCGTCGGAGGAGCGCAGCACCTTGCTGCCGCCGATCGGGAACTTCTCGCCGGGCCCGTAGATCACTGGGCCCGCGCCCCGCGAGGTGCGCAGATAGCGGACGCCGTCGAGACCGGCCATGGCGCCGACCAGCTGGGCGGTCTGGTTGGCGTCGCACGGGTACAGCACGGTCGAGCCGTGCACGGCCCGGAACATCGCCAGGTCCTCGAGACCCATCTGCGACGGACCGTCCTGCCCGATGGCCACCCCGGCGTGCGAACCGATCACATTGATCCCGGCCCCGCTGACCGCCGCCATCCGGACGAAGTCGTGCGCGCGGGTCAGGAAGGCCGCGAACGTGGAGGCGTACGGCACCCAGCCGCTCGCCGCCATCCCGACCGCCGCGGCGACGAGCTGTTGTTCGGCGATGTAGCACTCGAAGAAGCGGTCGGGGTGTTCCTTGGCGAAGTACTCGGCACGCGTGGAGTCGCTCACCTCGCCGTCGAGGGCGACGACGTCGGGGCGGGCGGTGCCGAGGGCGGCGAGCGCCTGCCCGTAGGCGTCCCGGGTCGCCACCTCCTCGGCGGAGTCCCCCGGCTCCCAGCGCGGGAGGTCCAGATGGCCGTCGGGGACGGAGTGCAGTGAGCGGACCGTGGGCGGGGCCTGCACCCGGACGCGCAGGTCACGGACGCCGCCCAGTTCCTCGATCGCCTCGTCCGCGTGGGGCAGCGGCTTGCCGTGCAGTCCCTCCCGGTCCTGGACGGAGGCGACGCCCCTGCCCTTGAGGGTGCGGGCGAGGATCACCGTGGGCCGGCCCCGGGTGGACTCCGCCTCGCCGAGGGCACGGTCCACGGCGTCCACGTCGTGGCCGTCGACCTTGACGGTGTGCCAGTCGAACGCCTGGAAGCGGCGGGCGTAGGCGTCCAGGTCGTGGCCGTGCCGGGTGGGACCGCGCTGGCCGAGCCGGTTGACGTCGACGATCGCCGTGAGGTTGTCCAGGTGTTCGTGGCCGGCGTGCTCGGCGGCCTCCCACACCGAGCCCTCTGCGAGCTCGCTGTCGCCGCACAGCACCCACACCCGGGGGACGGCGCCGTCATGCGGCCCCAGCCGCTTCCCGGCCAGCGCGATGCCGACGCCCACGGGCAGCCCCTGGCCCAGCGAGCCGGTGGCCGTCTCGACCCACGGCAGCCGTCGCGGTGTGGGATGGCCCTCCAGCCGGCTGCCGAACTCACGGAAGGTGAGCAGCTCGTCGTCGCCGATCGCACCGGCCGCCTTGTAGGCGGAGTAGAGCAGCGGGGAGGCGTGGCCCTTGGAGAGGACGAAGCGGTCGTTGGACGGGGCTTCGGGGCGGTCGAAGTCGTAGTGGAGGTGGTGCGCCAGCAGCACCGCCATCAGGTCGGCGGCCGACATCGAGGACGTCGGATGCCCGGATCCCGCGGCGGCGGAGGCGCGGACGCTGTCCACGCGCAACTGCTGTCCGAGTTCGATGAGTTCAGCGGTGTCCATCGGGTTACTGGCCTCCTTCGGAAGGGGTGTCGGGCCGCGGGTTCTTCGGCGTGCCGGTCGACGGCGCGACCAGCGGCGCGGAGCTGTTCCCGGTGTCCCCGGTATGGGCGGCGCCGGGCCCGGAGGACGCCGCCCTCCTGCCGCCCGGTACCCGCGCGAGCTCAGGCGACGCCGTGTCCAGCGGTACCGACCAGGACCGCACGAGCCCCAACTGCACGGACTGGCGCGGCAGTACGGCGTCGAGCAGCCAGTCGGCGGCGACGCGCACCCGGTTGCCCGGCATGGCGGCGAGATGGTAGCCGCGGGTGACGAGCCCGGCCGGGACCCCGGACAGCGGGATGCCCAGCGGATCGGCGGCGGCCTGCGCCCCGCCCAGGTCCACGACGAACCCCAGGTTTCTGTGCCGGTAGGGCCGCGGCTCGCCCCCGCCGAGCGACGCGGCCACGTTCCGACCGGCCACCTGCCCCTGCCGCCACGCGTGCTGCGCGGTCATCGGCGTGTACTGCCCGGGGTTCTCCAGATCGGGTACGGCCGCCGCGTCGCCGCACGCGAACACCTCCGGCCTGCCCGGGACCTGCAGCGTGGGACCGACGAGGAGCCGGCCGCGTTCCAGGGGCAGTCCGAGGGAGTCGACGAGCGGATCGGGCCGTACGCCGACGCACCAGACGAGGGTCCGGGTGTCGACGAACTCGCCGTCGGTGAGCAGGACTCCGTCAGGGGTGGCCTCCTTCACGGAGGTCTCCGTGCGCACCTCGACGCCCCGCTCGCGCAGCACCCGGTCGGCGGTGCGCGAGAGCCGTTCGTCCAGTTCCGGCAGGACGCGCGACGCGACGTCGAGGAGCAGCCAGCGCGGCCGGAGGTCCTTGAGCGAGGGCTGGGAGCGCGTCAGGGAGTCGGTGAACAGCTGCCCGTGCGCGGCGACTTCGGTGCCGGTGTAGCCGGCGCCGACCACGGCGAACGTACAACGCGCCACGCGCTCGGCCGCGTTGTCGGCGGAGGCCGCCAACTCCACCTGCCGGGTGATGTGATCGCGCAGATACAGCGCCTCGGGCAGCCCGCGGAAGCCATGGGCGTGCTCGGCCACCCCGGGGATGGGCAGCAGCTTGTTGACGCTGCCGGCGGCGAGCACCAGCCGGTCGTAGGACAGCGTGCCCGTGTCGTCCTCGGGGCCCGTGTAGTGGACGGTGCGCGCGTCGAGGTCGATCCGCCCGGCCTCGCCGAGGACGTGCCGTACCCCGCGCAGGGTGCCGGGCAGCGAGACGGTGACCCGGCGCGCTTCGAGGACCCCCGAGGCCACCTGGGGCAGCAGCGGCAGATACAGAAAGTAGTCGGTGGGGTTCAGCAGGGTGATGTCGGCCCGGCCGCGCGCCGCCCGCTCCAGCGTGCGGGCCGCGCGGAACCCGGCGAAACCGGCTCCGACGATCACGATGCGGGGTCGACTCACGATGCGCCTCCGGCGGGATGGGTGTCGTGGGCGGGGCGGTGCGAAAACCCCGAGGCCTCCGCGTCCCCCCGACCGGGAGGGCCAAACGTGCGCCCCGCACCCACCGCGGGCCCTTCGCGAAACGTTCCCTCGAACCTAAGCTGGACCGATGACCGACCAGCAGCAGGCCCATGAAGCGGAGCGGCAGCGCATCCGGGAGCAGCATCTGCGGCCGAGCGGCACCCGGCCCGCGTCGTCCGCCAGGGGGCTGCACCACACCGCGCTGATCAGCTCCGACGTCGAGCGGACCGTCCGCTTCTACCAGGACGTGCTGGAGTTCCCGCTGACCGAGCTCATCGAGAACCGCGACTACCCCGGCTCCTCGCACTTCTTCTTCGACATCGGCAACGGCAACCTGCTTGCCTTCTTCGACTTCCCCGGCCTGGACGTGGGCCCGTACGCCGAGGTCCTGGGCGGTCTGCACCACGTGGCGATCTCGGTCGCCCCCGACCGCTGGAGCCGCCTGGTCGACAACCTCACCGGCGCCGGCGTCGACCACGAGGTGCACAGCGAGGTCTCGGTCTACTTCCGCGACCCCGACGGCGCCCGCATCGAACTCATCTCCGACCCGCTCGGCGAGATGTACGGCAACGAAGTGCTGTGAGCCTCAGCTCCCGAAAGTCCCGGGAGACCCGAGATACCGCAGCGCGGAGGCCGCCGCGTGCGCGCCGCACATGCCGTGCGCGCCGGCACCCGGCGGGGTGGCCGCCGAGCACAGGAACATGCCCGGTACGCCCGTGCGGTACGGGTCGAGGGCGAGCCGGGGCCGGGCCACGAGCTGGAGGGCCGTGTTCGCGCCGGTGACGATGTCGCCGCCGACGAAGTTCGGGTTGTACTCGGCGAACGCCGTCGTGGAGCGCACCGCCCGGTCGAGGACGCGCTCGCGGAAGCCGGGCGCGAACCGCTCGATCTGCGCCACGATCGCCTCGGTCGCGTCGCCGTCGTAACCGTGCGGCACATGCGCGTACGTCCACACCGGGTGGACGTCGCCCCGGGAGCGCGTGGGGTCGGCCAGGTACTGCTGGCCGACGAGCACGAACGGGCGCTCCGGCATCCGCCCCGCGTGGACCGTGCGCTCGGCGTGCGCGACCTCCTCGAAGGCGCCTCCCAGATGGACGGTGCCCGCGCGCCGGGCCGCCTCGCTGCTCCAGGGGACACCGCCCTCGACGGCGAAGTCCACCTTGAAGGCGCCGGGCCCGTGCCGGAACCCGCGGTAGGCGCGTGCCACCCGGCCCGGCAGCCGGTCGCCGAGGATGTCGGCGACGGCCCCGGGCGCGAGGTCGAAGAGGACGACGTCGGCCGGCGGCAGCTCGGCGGCCGACCGCACCCGCACCCCGGTCTCGATCCGGCCCCCGGACGCGTCGAGCAGGGCGGCGAGGGCGTCGGTGATCGCCCGGGAACCACCCTCGGCCACCGGCCAGCCGTACCGGTGACCTGCGGCGATGATCGCGAGGCCGACGGCGGCGGTCGCCGGGCGGTGCAGCGGCCGGAAGGCGTGCGCCGCCACACCGCCGTACAGGGCGCGGGCGGTCCCGGTGCGCAGCGCCCGCGCCACGGCGGTCGCGGGCAGCAGCGCCGGCAGCCCGAACCTGGCGAGGCGCAACGGGTGCCGGGGCACGCGCAGGACAGGGCCCATGACGTCCTCGGCGAGAGCGTCGAACCCGGCGGCCACCGGCTCGAACGCGCGCCGCCACAGCCGTCCGTCGCGCGGGCCGAGCCCCGCCGCGGTCTCCCGCACCGACCGGTACAGGACACCGGCGTCGCCCGAGTCCAGCGGATGCGCGCAGTCGATCTCCGGAAGCAGCCAGCGCAGCCCGTACCGCTCCAGGCCGAGGGTCTTCAGGAACGGGGAGCCCACCGCCATCGGATGCGTGGCCGAGCAGTGGTCGTGCAGCAGGCCCGGGGTGAGTTCGCTGGTGCGGGTGCCGCCGCCGATCGTCTCGGCGGCCTCCAGGACGGTGACCTCCACACCGGCCCGGGCCAGGGCGACGGCGCCCGCGAGCCCGTTCGGACCACTGCCCACCACGACGGCTGTGCTCATGAGGTCATACGTTACGGCGGTACTGGCCCCCGACCTCGAAGAAGGCGTCGGTGATCTGCTGGAGCGTGCAGACCCGGGCCGCGTCCATCAGGACCGCGAACACGTTCTGGTCGCTCACCGCCGCCTCCTTGAGGGCGGCCAGCGCGGCATGCGCCTCGTCCCGGTGCCGGGACTGGTAGGTGTGGACCCGCTCCAGCTGGGAGTGCTTCTCCTCCTCGGTGGCGCGGGCGAGTTCGATGACGGCGGGCTCCGCCGTGTCGGCGTGCGGGTTGCGGAAGGTGTTGACGCCGATGAGGGGCAGCGTGCCGTCGTGCTTGCGCTGCTCGTAGAGCATCGACTCGTCCTGGATGCGGCCGCGCTGGTAGCCGGTCTCCATGGCGCCGAGCACCCCGCCGCGCTCGCTGATCCGCTCGAACTCCGTCAGGACCGCGTCCTCGACCAGGTCGGTGAGTTCGTCGATGATGTACGACCCCTGAAGGGGGTTCTCGTTCATCGCCAGGCCCCACTCCCGGTTGATGATCAGCTGGATGGCCAGGGCGCGGCGGACGGAGTCCTCGGTGGGGGTGGTGACGGCCTCGTCGTAGGCGTTGGTGTGCAGGCTGTTGCAGTTGTCGTAGATGGCGATGAGGGCCTGGAGGGTGGTGCGGATGTCGTTGAAGTCCATCTCCTGGGCGTGCAGGGAGCGTCCGGAGGTCTGGACGTGGTACTTCAGCTTCTGCGAGCGGTCGTTCGCGCCGTACTTCTCCTTCATCGCCACCGCCCAGATCCGGCGGGCGACGCGGCCGAGGACGGAGTACTCGGGGTCCATGCCGTTGGAGAAGAAGAAGGACAGGTTGGGCGCGAAGTCGTCGATGTGCATACCGCGCGCGAGGTAGGCCTCGACGTAGGTGAAGCCGTTGGCGAGGGTGAAGGCGAGCTGGCTGATGGGGTTCGCCCCGGCCTCGGCGATGTGGTAGCCGGAGATGGACACCGAGTAGAAGTTGCGGATCTTCTGCGCGATGAACCACTCCTGGACGTCGGCCATCATCCGCAGGCTGAACTCGGTGGAGAACAGGCAGGTGTTCTGGCCCTGGTCCTCCTTGAGGATGTCGGCCTGCACGGTGCCCCGCACGTTCGCCAGCGCGTGGGCGCGCAGCTCGGCCGTCTCCTCGGGGGAGGGGTCGCGGCCCTCGGCGGTCCGGAAGCTCTCGATCCGCTGGTCGATGGTGGTGTTGAGAAAGAACGCGAGGATCGTCGGCGCGGGTCCGTTGATCGTCATGGAGACCGAGGTGGTGGGGGCGACCAGGTCGAAGCCGTCGTAGAGCGCCTTCATGTCCTCCAGGGTGGCCACCGAGACACCGGAGGTGCCGACCTTGCCGTAGATGTCGGGGCGTTCGTCGGGGTCGCGGCCGTAGAGGGTGACGGAGTCGAAGGCGGTGGACAGCCGGGTGGCGGGCTGGCCCTCGGAGAGCAGCTTGAAACGGCGGTTGGTGCGGAACGGGTCGCCCTCGCCGGCGAACATCCGCGCCGGGTCCTCGCCGTCGCGTTTGAAGGGGAACACCCCGGCGGTGAAGGGGAAGTGGCCCGGCAGGTTCTCCCGCCGCCAGTACCGCACCAGCTCCCCGTGGTCGGTGAACCGGGGCAGGGCGACCCGGGGGATCCGGTTGCCGGAGAGGGACTCCCGGGTCAGCGCGGTGCGGATCTCCCGGTCCCGCACCTTCACCACCTGCTCGTCCCCGGAGTACGACGCCACCACGGCGGGCCAGTTCGCGAGCTGTTCGGTGACGTCGTGCGGCAGCCGCCCGCGGGCGTCCTCCAGCAGCGACCGTACGTTCCCGGCGTCGGAGCCCGCCTCGACCAGCTCGCCCTCGACCGCGGCCAGGCGCTGCACCCGCCGGGCCGCCTCCGCCAGCCGCTCGGTGCCGGCGTGGTACGTGCGGACGGCTTCGCCGACCTCGGCCAGATAGCGCACCCGCTCGGCCGGCACCACCTGCCGGATACCGGAGGAGTGACGTACGTCGACCGGCGCCAGCGTGCCCTCGGACAGCGGCAGCCCCCGCTCGGCCAGCATGGTCCTCAAGTGCTGGTAGAGCGCGGTGACTCCGTCGTCGTTGAAGGTGGCCGCCGAGGTGCCGTACACCGGCATGTCCTCGGGGCGGGTGCCGAACGCCTCGCGGTTGCGGACCAGTTGACGGCCCACGTCACGCAACGCGTCCTTGGCGCCGCGCCGTTCGAACTTGTTGATCGCCACCACGTCGGCGAAGTCGAGCATGTCGATCTTCTCCAGCTGCGAGGCGGCACCGAACTCAGGCGTCATCACATACAGCGAGGTGTCGACGAACGGCACGATCGCCGCGTCGCCCTGGCCGATGCCGGGCGTCTCCACGATCACCAGGTCGAACCCGGCCGCCTTCACGACGTCGATCACGTCCGCGAGGTGCTCGGGCAGTTCACGGCTGCCGCGTGTGGCGAGGCTGCGGAAGAACACCCTGTTCCCGTCGAGGGAGTTCATCCGGATGCGGTCGCCGAGCAGGGCGCCGCCGCCGCGCCGCCGGGTCGGGTCGACCGCGATCACCGCGATCCGCAGCTTGTCCTGCTGGTCGAGGCGGAAGCGGCGCACCAGCTCGTCGGTCAGCGACGACTTGCCCGAGCCGCCGGTGCCGGTGATGCCGAGCACCGGCACCGTCCGCGCCGTGGCCCGCAGCCGCTGAAGGAACTCCGGGGGCAGTTTGCCCAGTTCGGCGCCGGTGACGGCACGGGCGATCGCGAACCGGTCGCCCGCGAGCACGGCGTCCGCCTCGGCAGGCTTGCCGTCCCACAGGTCGAAGTCGCAGTCCTCGATCACCGAGTTGACCATCCCGGCCAGGCCCATCCGCTGGCCGTCCTCCGGGGAGAAGATGGTCACCCCGCTGCCGCGCAGCCGGGCGATCTCCTCGGGCACGATGACCCCGCCCCCGCCGCCCACCACGCGCACGTGATCCGCGCCCTGCGCGCGCAGCGACTCGACCAGGTACTCGAAGTACTCCACGTGTCCGCCCTGGTAGGACGACACGGCCACACCATGGGCGTCCTCCTCCAGCGCCGCGTCCACGACCTCCTGGACCGACCGGTTGTGCCCGAGGTGGATCACCTCGGCGCCCTGGGACTGGAAGATGCGCCGCATGATGTTGATCGACGCGTCGTGCCCGTCGAACAGCGCGGAGGCGGTGACCAGACGGACGGGGTGCACGGGGCGATGCAGATCACTCATGGGGGCCTTCCCGGACCGGACAGGGAAACGCTGACTGACGCCGACCCAGGAAATACTAGGACGTCCTACTAAATTACAGCAGTCCATCGCGATGTGAGCACAAGCACAGCGGGCGCGCCGTTGCTCGCCCGGACCGGGTCCATGCCGTACGCGGACATCGGCGGCACCCCGAGCGGTAGCAGGGGGTGAGCGCCAGCGGACGCGTACCTCAGCCTGCCCGCCGCCCAGGAAGGCATCGTCCCCGGAGTCGCCAACTTCCGGCTGACCCGGTACACGGGGCCGCGCCTGGCCCGCCGGATCCTCCTGGAGGGACGCAGGATCCGGGCGACCGACCCGGAGGCCCGGCTGCTCGTCGACGAGGTGCACACCCCGGACGAACTCGACCACGCCGTCGAACGCAGCCCAAGGTCGCCCGCCTCTCGGCCCGCGGCACGGCGTCTCGGCGGCCCTGACCCCTCGACGCGCGGTGCGGTCGTGTCAACGGCCGGGCGGCCACTGGCAAAGGCATGGACAAGGAACGCCCTCGCGGCCGTCGGGATGACCGACTGGCCACACGGCGTTCATTCGGGGGCCGCTGGAGCGGGCCAGGGTGCGGTCGTTGTCAGCTCAACTGCTCGTCAGGGAGGGCACCATGACCGCACAGGCGGAGACATCGGACGGGGTGGCGGAGACTTCCGAGGGGGTCAGCCGTCGTCACGCGCTGGGTCTCCTCGGTACCGCGGGGGCCGGCGCGGCCGTCACGCCGTTGCTGGGAGCGGGTACGGCGCAGGCCGCTCCGCTCGCCGCCCCGGCCGTGCATCTCACCGCGGACTCGGCGGGCGCGCCCCCGGTCCAGGGGCTGCACCTGACCTTCGGGGCGGACCCGCGCACCCAGATGACGGTGTCCTGGATCACCGACAGACCGGTGAAGAAACCCGTGGTCCACTACGGCACGCTGGAGCACGGTTTCGGCTCCAGCGCGAAGGCCCGGACCGCCAGCTATGTGGACGGCACCTCCAGCCGTACCGTCTACGTCCACCACGCCTCGCTGAACCGGCTCACGCCGGGCACCGACTACCTCTATCTCGCCACCCACGAGGGGACGACGCCCGACAGCGGCACCTTCCGCACGGCTCCGCGCGGGCGGATGCCGTTCACCTTCACCAGCTTCGGCGACCAGTCCGCTCCGCAGGTGACCTGGGCGGCCAACGGCACCGCGGCGCTCGACGCGAACTCCACCCCCGCGACGAAGGACATCGTCACCGGCATCGAGCAGGTCGCCCCGCTGTTCCATCTGCTCAACGGCGACCTGTGCTACGCCAACCTCGATGTCGACCGGGTGCGCACGTGGAACAACTTCTTCACCAACAACACCCGTTCCGCGCGCTTCCGCCCCTGGATGCCGGCGGCCGGCAACCACGAGATCGAGAAGGCCAACGGCCCGCTCGGACTCGGCGCCTACCAGACCTACTTCACCCTCCCCTCCACCGAGACCGACGCCGAACTCGCGGGCCTGTGGTACGCCTTCACGGTCGGCTCGGTCCGGGTGATCGTGCTGCAGAACGACGACAACTGCCTCCAGGACGGCGGCGACGTCTACATCAGCGGCTACTCCGGCGGACGCCAACTCGCCTTCCTGGAAAAGGAACTGCGGGCGGCGCGGTCCTCTCGGGACATCGACTGGGTGGTCGTCGCTATGCACCAGGTGATGATCAGCTCCTCGGACGCGAACGGCGCCGACCTCGGCCTGCGCCAGAAGTACGGCCCGCTGTTCGACCGGTACGGCGTGGACCTGGTGCTGTGCGGCCACGAGCACAACTACGAGCGCTCGCTGGCCGTGCGGGGAGTCGTCACGGGCAGCGAGACCCTCACGCCGCGCCCGGTCTCCCGGGCCACCGACTCCATCGACACCGGACTGGGCACCGTCCACATGATCCTCGGCGGCGGAGGCGTCTCCGGAACCACGAACCAGAACTTCTTCAAGGACGGCACCGCCAAGGTCATCACCGCCGTGTCGGCGACCCCCGGCTCCAACGGCAAGCGCACCGCCACCTACACCAAGGAGGAGGCGGTCTGGACCGGCGTCCGGGACACCGAACACCCCTACGGCTTCGCCGCGTTCACCGTCGACCCCGGACGGCACGCCGGTGACACCACCCGTATGCACGTCACCTACTACAACGTGAACAAGCCGAACGGCGAGCTGTCGGTCTTCGAGACGTTCACCCTCCACCGCAAACGCTCCGACGGCCACACCGCCTAGCCCCGGACCGGCAGGCGGGCTGTCGAAAGCCCCGCGGCTATGCTGTCCGCCATGCCCACAGCCCTGGTCACCGGAGCGACGGCCGGTATCGGAGCGGCCTTCGCCCGGCGACTCGCCGCGGACGGCTTCGCTCTCGTCCTCCTGGCCCGGGACACCGAGCGCCTCGAACAGGCCGCGGAGCAGTACCGGACCGCCCACGGCGTCGAGGTGGAGATCCTCTCCGCGGACCTGACCACCGAGGCCGGCCTCGCCGACGCGGAGCGACGGGCCGCGCGGGACGTGGACCTGGTCGTCAACAACGCCGGGTTCGGGCAGCGTGGCGAGCTCCTCGGCACCGAACTGTCCGAGGAACTCGCGATGCTGCGCGTGCACTGCGAAGCCGTACTGCGTCTGACGCGCGCCGCTCTGCCCGGCATGACGGCGCGCGGACGCGGGGGCGTCATCAACGTCGCCTCGGTCGCGGCGTTCTTCCCGCGCGGTACGTACAGCGCGTCCAAGGCCTGGGTGGTGACGTTCAGCGAGAGCGTGTGCCAACAGGTTGCCGGTAGCGGCGCCCATGTGATGGCCCTGTGCCCCGGCTGGGTGCGCACCGAGTTCCACGAGCGGTCGGACATGGACACCTCGGGGATCCCGGACGCGCTGTGGCTCGACGCGGACCATCTCGTCGACGCCGCGATCCGCGACTTCCGCAGGGGCGTTCCGGTGAGTGTGCCGGACAGCCGCTACAAGGCGCTGGTCGGTCTCGGACGCGTCCTGCCCCGCCGACTCGTCGCCCGCCTGTCCGCCCGCGCGGGCAGCCACCACTAGGGCGTCGCCCCGGGAGCGTCGGGGGCCGACGCCCACGGGGCAGCGGTCCAGGCCGTGTTCTGGAACCGGGTGTTCTCCAACAGGGCCGGAAAACCCGGGCGCGGCGGGCTGTCCTGCCATGTGATGATCCTGCCGGTGCGCCGGGGCTGCCGGCGCGTTACCACACCCTTGGGGGGTAGCAATGAGACTGTTCTCTGCTGGACGCCCGTTACGTCTCAGATCCGGCGCCGCCTTGGCGGTGACGGCCGGCCTGCTGACTGTCGGCCTCGCCGCGCCCGCGCTCGCCGACGACGACCCGCCGCAGACCGACCAGTTGTGGATCAACGAGCCGTACGAGCAGACGCTGCCGCTCGGCATCGACGGCGGTCAGCCGCAGTCCCGCACCCTCGGCGTCGGCATCTACCACGACAACGAGAACTTCACGGTGACCGACGGCAGGCTCACCGTCGACGTCTCCGACCTCACCGGGGTCGCCGAGGTGACCTGGCCCGACAACTGCACGCCGAGCGGCACGAGTGCGGTGTGCGACGTTCCCGTGGTGCCCGCGATCGGGGGCGACTACGAGGACCAGGTGTTCCTGACGGTGCGCGCGGCCGACGGCGCCGAAGTCGGCGCACAGGGCAGCATCACCTACGAGGCGACGGCCACCGGCGGCCCCGACGGCACGCTCACCGCGCCGAACGAGAGCTTCGACACCACGCTCACCGTCGGCGCCGGGCCCGACCTCGCCCTCGACCCCGTCGCCGACATCGAGGACGGTCAGCCCGGCGACGAGCGGACGATCCCGTTGAGGATCACCAACAACGGCAACGAGAGCGCGAACGGGTTCACCGTCAAGCTGTACGCCTCGTACGGCCTGACGGATCTGACCCGGTACGACGCGTGCACCTACACCACGACGGACGGCAACGACTACGCACCGTCGAACAACGTAATCTGCACGTTCGACCAGGTGCTGGCGCCGGGCGACTCCTTCGAGCTGCCCGAGCCGCTGACGGTGCGACTCGCCCCGCACGCGCTGAACGAGCGGCTCGACATCGACGTCGAGCCGGGCGACGGCGCCCAGGACATCGACTCCCAGAACGACTACGCGGTCCTCCAGATCGGCGCGGTGAACACCGCGGACTTCTCCGTGACCGGTGACGCCATCTCCGGCGCGGCGGGCGAGACGGCCACGGCCGAGCTCACGTTCAAGAACAACGGCCCGGCCTGGTTCGGCAACCTCGGTTCCGGCGACCCGGTCGCCGAGGTCCGGCTGGTCGTGCCCGAGGGCACCAGGGTCACCGGCGTGCCGTCCGGCTGCTACCCGCGCACCCTCGACGGCGGCTACTACCCGAGGCAGACGGGCGCCCCGCGCTACGACTGCGACCTGCGGTACTGGGTGCTGGAGGACACCCGGCGCACGTTCGCGTTCTCCGTGCGCGTCGACACCGTGGTGCCCGGCGCGACCGGTGCCGTGAGCATCCACCCCACGTTCGGCGAGTTCGGCGCGTACCCCTTCGACTTCGACCCGGACCTCACGAACAACACGGCGGTCCTGGCCGTCAACTGACCGGCCCGGGGGGTTCGGAGCAGCCCTTCGAGCGGCTGCTCCGAACCCGCGCTTCACAGGGCGGACCCTGCCGGCCGGTCTCAGCCGGCCTGCCGGACACGGTGAGTGATCGCGGCGTATCGGCTCCGGATTCCGCGGTGTGCGCGCGAGCGGCCAGGCAGGAAATGGGTCAGACCTGTTCGAAGTGGAACGCCTTGATGAAGCAGTCGCGGGGCTGGGCGACGGCGAAGAGGATGCACTCCACGAGTGACTGCGCGGTGAGAGCGTCCTTGGCCTCGCGCGGTGTGGTCTCCCACTCCTCGGAGAGCGGGTCAGGGTTGTTGAAGTCGGGTGGGTAGAGGGAGATGACCCGGACTCCCTGGGGCCGCAGGCGCTTGGAGAGGATCTCGGTGAACCCTGCCTGGGCGCTCTTGGCCGCGTAGAAGGCGTCGTGCGCGTCTGAGCGGTGATGACCAGCTGTTCCGCAGGCGGAGATCATGGTCACCACGTCCGGCTTGTCCGAGTTGAGCAGGAGAGGGAGGAAGCTCTTCACGGTCAGGACGGTGCCGGTGGCGCCGGACGCGATGGTGTCGACGACGTCGGCGTCGGAGGCGGATGGGAGGTCTGGGCCGTCGAGGTAGCGGGAGCCGTTGTTGATCAGCACGTCGATGCGGTCGGTGTGCTGGGCGACGCCGGCCGCGAAGTCGCGGATCGAGGCGGGGTTTGTCAGGTCGCAGGCGAAGGCGTGGACCTGCTGGTGCCCTCGGCCGTGAATCTCGTCGCGGACACGCTCAGCGGCGGCGAGAGTGCGCGCGGAGAGGAAGACCTCGGCGCCGAGGTCCGCGAGACGGATGGCCAAAGTGCGTCCGAAATCGCGGCCGCCGGCGGTAATGACCACGCGGTGGTCGTCGAATCTCATGTCGGTACTCCTGGTTCGTGGATCGGATGCTGTGGTGAAGTGCGGCGGCTGATCTCGGCGGCGTAGGTGGCCCAGTCGCCGGCGGCGGCCCGCTGCCACTTGACGGCGACGGTGAGGTCGATGCCCAGGGTGCCGGCGAGGACCGCGGCGGGCAGCTCGGTGGCGGGCTGGAACAGCGCGGTCGAGCGGCTCTCCGCGAGCGGCTGAGGCGGCGAAGCCGTCGCAGGAGGTGTCAGGCGCCTGCGCAGCCAGCCCCGCGTCGTGAAACGCAGGATGTCCGACTACCGGCTCAAACGACCTCCGCAACGGCATGGGGCCTAGGCGTCGCAGGTCGTGTCCTCGGTCGGCAGGTGGCCTGTCGCGAGGTAGGCGTTGACCTTCGTGTCGACGCAGGTGCTGCCGTACACGCCGTACACCGCGTGCTGGGCGGGGCCGCGCAGGGTGATCAGACGGGAGGCGGGCCAGTCGCCGTGCTGGGCGACGGCGCCCGCGTAGGTGGTGCGTGGGTCACCGGTGGCGTTGACGAGGAGGGCGGGGAAGTCGTCCCGGACGGTCGTCGGGGCCTCGCGCGGCGGGTCCCAGAAGGCGCAGGGGCCGATGTTCCGCGTGATGGGGGCGAAGAGCGGCTCGCGTGCCCGGGTGCGCTGGATGTCGCGCCAGTACACCTCGGGGTCGCGCGGCGCGGCCACGTCACCGCAGAGGATCGCCGACTGCACGCTGCCGTAGGCCGAGTCGGCGTCCGTGAGGACGAACTTCAGCGTTTCGGCGAGGACGGGGTCCGGGTCGACGGGGTGACCCTGGGCGGCCCGGCGCATGTCCCGTACGGCTCGTGCCAGGTTTCCGTAGGCCTCGTCGTTGTCCTGGGAGAGCGAGCTGAAGACGACCACCGGCACGGTGTGCTCGTCCACCCGGTAGGAGCCCAGGGCGAGGGGCGCGCGGGTCGCCGCCGACCGGACGCGGTCCACGGCCTTCAGCACGGCGTCGCGGGTCCGGCCCAGCCCGTACTTGCCGTGCCGCGCGGCGGTCCACGACGCCCAGTCCTCCAACGCGAGCCGGTTCTCCGTCTCGGCGCCCCGCAGCAGGCGCGGGGAGTAGCGGGCCGGGTCGATGACTCCGTCGAGGACCATACGGTCGACGCGGCCGGGGAACATCGTGGCGTACACCTCGCCGAGGTAACTGCCGTAGGAATAGCCGAGGTAGGAGATCCTGCGCTCGCCGAGCGCCGCGCGGACGACGTCCATGTCGCGGGCGGTGTTGCGGGTGGTGGCGTACGGCAGCACCGGGCCCGCGTTGGTCCGGCAGCGGGTCGCGAGGTCGCGGGCGAACTCCGTCATCCGGTCGAATCCGGCGCGGTCCGCTCCCGCGCCCCGAATCAAGGTGCCGGTCGGCCAGCCGCAGTCCAGCGGGGTGCTGCGGCCCACGAAACGGGGGTCCACGCCCACGACGTCGTACCGTGCGGCGACGTCCTTCATCGCCTTGCGCACCCACGGCGGGTCGCCGAGGCTCTGCCCGCCGGGGCCGCCGCCGTTGAGCAGCAGCGGGCCGACGCGGTGTGCGGTGTCGGTGGCCCGGATCCTGGAGACCGCGACGGTGATGGTGCGCCCGCCGGGGTCGGCGTAGTCGAGGGGCACGGTGATGTCGGCGCACTCGGCGCCGGCCTTCTCCAGCTCCTCGCCGGTGGCGTCGTCCGGGCCCCGCACGCAGCTCTGCCAGGCGGGGCGCTGCTGGTGGAAGCGGGTCAGGGGGTCGCCGCCGCCCGTGCTCCCGGCCGCTGTGGCGGCGGGCGCGGTCAACGGCAGAACGGCCAGGGCGAGGGCCGTGCACAGGGCGGTGCGGCGGCTCATGCGGGTGTCCGTGCGGAGAACGATGTCATGCGCAGTCACGCTAGGCGACGCGCACCGGTCGATCACTCCGGTGAGCAGGTGTCCTGAACAGGGGGACAACCCAACCCCCGAACGCCCCGGATTTACTAACAATTGATTGAGCAGTCCAGCTGATAAACCTAATGTTAGTACCTGTGAAGGACACCACTCGTCTCGCATCCGATCTCCGGCTGGCCGTGGGGCGCGTGACCCGGCGCCTGCGTCAGGCTCACGCCGTGGGCGACATCTCCCTCTCGGGGGTGTCCGCGCTCGCGCGACTCGCCGGTGACGGCCCCGACTCCCCGACGTCCCTCGCCGAGATGGAGCGCGTACGCCCCCAGGCGATGGCCAGCACCCTCGCCCAACTCGAACAACGGGGGCTGGTCCGCCGTACGCCCGACGCCACGGACGGGCGGCGGAGCATCATGGAGATCACCGAGGAGGGGCGCGAGATGCTGGCCGAGCGCCGCTCCGAGTCGGTCCGGCTCCTCGGCGCCGTCCTCGAGGAGTTCACCGCCGAGGAGCGGGCGACGCTCGCGGCGGCCGTGCCGCTCCTCGACCGGCTGGCGGAGCGACTGTGACCGCGCGTACCCGGCCAGGCATCCTGCGCCCGGCGCGCCGCAAGGACACTCCGGTCGGGCCGGGCTACAAGTGGGTCGCGCTGTCGAACACCACGCTCGGTGTGCTGATCGCCACCATGGACGCCTCCATCGTGATCATCTCGCTGCCCGCGATCTTCCGCGGTATCGGCCTCGACCCGCTCGCACCGGGCAACATCGGCTACCTGCTGTGGATGATCCTGGGCTATCTGCTGGTCTCGGCCGTCCTCGTCGTCGTACTCGGCAGGCTCGGGGACATGTTCGGCCGGGTGCGGATCTACAACCTCGGCTTCCTGATCTTCGCGTGTGCCTCGGTCGCGCTCTCCTTCGACCCGTTCCGCGCCGGAGCGGGAGCACTGTGGCTGATCCTCTGGCGCATCGTGCAGGCCTTCGGCGGGTCCATGCTGACCGCCAACTCGGCCGCCATCCTCACCGACGCCTTCCCCGCCCGCCAGCGCGGCATGGCCCTGGGCATCAACCAGATCACCGCCCTCGCCGGACAGTTCCTCGGGCTCCTCGCGGGCGGACTGCTCGCCGTGGTCGACTGGCGTGCGGTGTTCTGGGTCAGCGTCCCGGTCAGCGTCACCGGGACGATCTGGTCGTATCTCAGTCTGCGCGAGACGTCGAAGGGCCGCCCCGGCCGCGTCGACTGGCTGGGCAACCTCACCTTCGCCGCGGGCGCCGGAATCCTGCTGGCCGGCATCACCTACGGCATCCAGCCCTACGGCGACAGCGCCACCGGCTGGGGAAGCCCCTGGGTGCTCACCGGCCTGATCGGCGGCTCCGCTCTGCTGCTGACCTTCTGCTACGTCGAGGCGCACGTCGCCGAGCCCATGTTCAACCTGGCCCTGTTCAAGGTGCGCGCCTTCGCCGCGGGCAACCTGGCGGCCCTGCTGACCGCGATCGCGCGCGGCGGCCTGCAGTTCATGCTCATCATCTGGTTGCAGGGCATCTGGCTGCCCCTGCACGGCTACGACTATGAGGACACCCCGCTGTGGGCGGGCATCTTCATGCTTCCGCTCACGCTCGGATTCCTCATCGCGGGCCCGCTCTCCGGCTACCTGTCCGACCGGTTCGGCGCCCGGTTCTTTTCTACGGCCGGCCTGACCGTCGTCGCCGTCTCGTTCGTCGGCCTGCTCGCGCTGCCCGTCGACTTCGACTACGGACTGTTCGCGGCCCTGCTCCTGCTCAACGGACTGGGGCAGGGCATGTTCTCCGCGCCGAACACGTCGTCCATCATGGGCAGCGTGCCGCCCGAATACCGCGGCGTCGCCTCGGGCATGCGCTCGACCTTCCAGAACTCCGGAACGGCCCTCTCCATCGGCGTGTTCTTCTCGCTCATGATCTCCGGGCTCGCGTCCTCACTCCCGGGCACACTGAGCGACGGACTGCGGACGCACGGGGTGCCGGCCGCCGCGGCCGAACACGCGGCGTCCCTGCCGCCGGTGAGCACACTCTTCGCGACGTTCCTCGGCAACAACCCCATCCAGCACCTGCTCGCCTCCGGCGGGACCCTCGACCAGCTGTCCGCCGCCCAGCGGGCCGTCCTGACCGGCCACACCTTCTTCCCCCAGCTGGTCTCCGGCCCGTTCCACCACGGTCTGACCATCGTCTTCAGCGTCGCGGCGGGCATGGCCCTGGTCTCCGCCCTCGCCTCCGCCCTGCGTGGCGGCCACCGCCCCACCATCCACGAGGACCAGCCACGCACGACCGCCCGGGAACAGGAACAGGGTCAGCCGCGCTGAAGCGCAGCCAAGTGAGCAAACATTTTCTCAGGCTCAGGTCGATTCGCGGACGACGAGGCGGCACGGAACGGTGTGCAGGCCGGGCTCCGGCTCCGAGCCGATCGCGTCCAGCAGTCGCAGGGCGGCCTGCCGGCCGATCTCGGCGAGGTCCGTGTCGATCGTGGTGAGGGGCGGGCGGCAGGCCAGGGCCATGATGTCCCAGTTGTCGTAGCCCACGATCGCGACCCTGCCGGGGACGTCAAGGCCGTTCTCGCGCAGCGCGTCGGCGACGCCCCTGGCGATCTGGTCGTTGCCGCAGAAGAAGGCGTCCGTGTCGGGCGCGGTCCGCAGGACCGCCTCGGCGGCGCGGCGCCCCCATGCCTCGCTCCACTCGCCGAAGTGGACCAGCCCGGTGGCCAGCTCCAGCGAGGAGCGTTCGAGCAGCTCGACGGTGTGGCGGGCGCGGTCGCGGGCGGCGGCGTGGTGCGCCGGGCCGGTGATGTGCGCGATCCGGGTGCGGCCGGTCGCCAGCAGATGCTCGACGGCCAGCCGCGCTCCGCTCCGGTCGTCGGAGACCACGGAGATGTCGTCCGGGTCCGTCGACGGCGAGAGCGCGTAGACCGTGGGGATCGGTTCGATCCCCTTCAGGGGCGGCCGTGGGTCGGTGCGCCGACCGGTCACGATGATGCCGTCCACCCGTCGGTCCATCAGGTTGCTCAGGTGGTGCTGCTCGCGGATGGTGTCACCGCGGGTGTCGCACAGCAGGACGGAGATCTTCCCGGCGCCGAGCGCGTCCTCGGCGCCGAGCAGGACGGGAGTGCTGAAGCGGCCGATGCCGTCCGTCGTCATCAGCCCGACGGTCCAGCTGCGGCCGGTGTGCAGGCTCTGCGCATGCTGGTTGGGGCGGAAGTCGAGCGCCTCCACGGCGGCCAGGACCCGCTGCCGTGTCTCGGGCCGCATCCGCCCGCTGCCGTTCAGCGCCTTCGAGGCCGTCCCGACGCTGACCCCGGCCAGCCTGGCGACATCGGCGAGCTTCGCCCGACCGGTGGGGGAAGAACCTGGAACCGCGGTCACGCGCAACCCTTTTCCTAGATGACATCGGCGACGAACATCCTGGCACCCTTCGTGACGGCTGGCCAGCCCCGATGCCGGCACCGAGAATACTTGTGCGTACCTCTTGACGCACGCTCCCCGTCTTTCTACGTTTCCGGGAAGAAAAACGTTTGCTCAATCGGGTTCCAGAGGCGGAGCACCGCCTGCCCGAATCCTGGGACGCCGCGTCCCGCCGCACGCGCCGGACCCTTGTTCCGCCGTTCCCTCCAACTCTCCGGAGAGCCATGCCCCGCCCACGTCCCGCCGTGCCCTCCGCCACAACCTGTCACCAGGCCGTCGGCCCGGTCCGCCACGGCCCGGGCGCCGAGGCCGCGTTCGCCCCCGCCGCCGTCGAGGTGCGGGGCGGCTTCTGGGACACCCGTCGCGAGGTGAACGCCCGTACCTCCATCCCGCAGGGTCCAGGGCTGCTGGAGTCGGCGGGGAACCTGCGCAACCTGCGGCTCGCGGCGGGTACGGACGACGGAGAGTTCCAGGGCGCGTACCCGTTCGTGGACTCGGACGTCTACAAGTGGCTGGAGGCCGCGTCCTGGCAACTCGCCCAGGCCCCGGACGACGCACTCGCGGCCGAGGTCGAGCGGATCGTCTCCCTGGTGGCCGGCGCGCAGCAGCCCGACGGCTACCTCAACACCTGGTTCCAGCTGCTCAAGGGCGGCGAGCGCTACCGGGACCTGCGCTGGGGCCACGAGCTGTACTGCGCCGGGCACCTGATCCAGGCGGCGGTGGCCCACCACCGGGCCACCGGCCGTACCGAACTCCTCGACGTGGCCGTGCGGTTCGCCGACCAGATCGACTCGGTCTTCGGCCTGCCCGGCAGCGGCAAGCCCCTCGACGGCGTCGACGGCCACCCCGAGGTCGAGACCGCCCTCGTCGAGCTGTACCGGGAGACGGGTGAGCGCCGCTACCTGGACCTCGCCGGCTACTTCGTGGACCGCTTCGGCCACGGCCTGCTGGGCGGCGAGGCGTACTGCCAGGACCGCGTCCCGCTGCGCGAGGCGGCCGATGTCGAGGGCCACGCCGTGCGCCAGCTGTACCTGCTGGCCGCCGCGGCCGACCTGGCCACCGAGACGGGGGAGGCCGGACTGCGGACCGCCGCCGAGCGGCTGTGGGCGGCGATGACCACCACCAAGACCCACATCACCGGCGGACTCGGCGCCCATCACGACGAGGAGGACTTCGGCGACCCGTACGAACTGCCGAACGAGCGCGCCTACTGCGAGACCTGCGCCGCCATCGCCTCGGTCCAGTGGAGCTGGCGCATGGCCCTGCTCACCGGCGGGGCCCGCTACTCCGACCTGATCGAACGCACCCTGTACAACGGCTTCCTCGCCGGCGTCTCCCTCGACGGCGAACACTGGCTGTACGTCAACCCGCTCCAGGTCCGCGACGGGCACACCGACACCGGCGGCGACCAGTCCGCCCGCCGCACCCGCTGGTTCCGGTGCGCCTGCTGCCCGCCGAACGTCATGCGGCTGCTGGCCTCCCTGGAGCACTATCTCGCCTCGACCGACACCGGCGGGCTGCAGATCCACCAGTACGTCACCGGGCGCTACGGCGACGACCGGTTCGCCGTCCGCTGCGAAACCGACTACCCCTGGCACGGCACCATCGCCCTCACCGTCGAGGAAGCCCCCGCCGACGGCCCCCGGACCCTCTCTCTGCGCATCCCGCAGTGGTGCCGCGAGTACCGGGTGCGGTGCGGGGAGACGACGTACGACCAGAGCGACGCGCCCGTCTCCGACGGCTGGCTGCGGCTGGCACGCACCTGGGCGCCCGGCGACCGGATCGTCCTCGAACTCGCCCTCGAACCCCGCCTCACCGCCGCCGACCCGCGCGTGGACGCCGTACGCGGCTGCGTCGCGATCGAGCGCGGACCGCTCGTGTACTGCCTGGAAGGTGTCGACCACCCCGGCGGCGGCCTGGACGACATGGTGCTCGACACCACCCGCCCGCTCGCCGTGAAGCACCGCCCCGACCTGCTCGGCGGCGTCACCACCGTCGTGGCCGCCGGGCACCGCCGGCACATCGCCGACGCGGGCTGGTGGCCGTACCGGACGGCCAGCGCCACCGCCGACGTCCCACCGGCCGACGAGCCCCTCGAACTGACCGCGATCCCCTACTACGCGTGGGCCAACCGCCAGGACGGCAGCATGCGCGTCTGGCTGCCCACCTCCTGAACCCCCGCCTCCTCCCTCTCCACGCGCCACCCCACAGACAACGAGGTCACCCGTGAGACACACCCGCCGCAACCTGCTCGCCGCCATAGCAGTCCTCGGCACCCTCGCCTCCGCCACCGCCTGCGGCGGCGGAGGCGACTCCTCAGCCTCCGGGTCCGGCGGCGCCGGCGGGACGTACGCCTTCTGGGACCCGTACCCGCAGTTCGACGCGTCCTCGGCGTGGGGCAAGCTCGTGAGCAAGTGCGGTACCGACGCCGGGGTCAAGATCAAGCGCACCGGCATGGACACCACGGACCTGGGCAACAAGGCGCTGCTCGCCGCCCAGCAGGGCAACGCCCCCGATGTGATGCTGGTGGACAACCCGGTCGTGTCCACGCTGGTGGAGGCGGGGATCATCAACAAGACGAGCGACCTCGGCCTGGACACGAAGTCGATCCAGCAGAACATCCTCGGCGCGGGCACCATCGACGGCTCCGCCTACGGTGTGCCGATCGGCGCCAACACGCTCGCCCTCTACTACAACAAGAAGGTCCTGTCCGCCGCGGGCGTCAACCCGGCCGCCATCAAGGACTGGAACTCGCTGACCGCGGCCCTGAAGAAGGTCAAGGACGCGGGCAAGAAGGGCATCACGTTCTCCGCGATCAACACGGAGGAGGGCAGCTTCCAGTTCCTGCCGTGGTTCTGGGGCGCCGGCGGCGACCTCACCAAGCTCGACTCGGCGAAGGGCGTCGCCGCGCTGTCCCTGTGGAAGCAGTGGGTCGACGCCGGGTACGCGCCCAAGGACGTCCTGCAGAACACCCAGACCACCAGCTGGCAGGAGTTCGCCACCGGCGACTACGCGTTCGGCGAGAACGGCACCTGGCAGCTCGGCAACGCGGCGAAGGCCGGATTCGAGTACGGCGTCATCAGCATCCCGGGGCAGAGCGGCGGATCGGCACCGGTGCCGACCGGCGGCGAGTTCGTCACCGTCCCCATGCAGAAGGACAGCGCGCGCTACGACGTCAGCAGCAAGATCGTCACCTGTCTGACCAGCTCGGCCAATCTGCTGTCCACGGACACGACCCTGGCGTACGTGGCCCCCACCGCGGCGGTGCAGGCCGAGCAGGTCAAGGCGAACCCCGAGCTCAAGCCGTGGGTCGAGGCGGTGGCCGCGGCGCGTGGCCGTACCAGCGGCGGGCTGGGCACCAAGTACCCGACCATCTCCCAGCCCATGTGGACCGCCGTCCAGGCCGCCCTGTCCGGCAGCCAGAGCCCGCAGGACGCCCTCGACGCCGCGCAGACGGCCGCCGGCAAGGGCACGAACTGACCCCCCGACGTGCTCGCGGCCCGTCCCGGGGCCCTTCCTCCGAACCGCATGCCACCCGCATCCAGGAGTTCGCATGACCACCGCCCGCGTCGACCGCCGCTCCCAGCGGTCCCCGGCCAGGTCCGGGGCGACCGGTGCAGACGACCGTACGGACGCCCCGGCGCTCCGGCGCCGTCTGCGCCGGAAGAGCCGGCTGACCGCACTGGCGTTCCTCGCGCCCCTGGCCGTCTACCTCGCCGCGTTCTACGTCTATCCGCTCTACCGCAACCTCGATCTGAGCCTGCGCGACTACACCGTCCGGTCGTTCGTGGCGGGCGACGCGCCGTTCTCCGGGCTGGACAACTTCAGGACCGTCCTCGACGATCCGACGTTCGGCCCGGCGATCCGCCACACCATGATCTTCACCTTCGTGTCGATCGCGTTCCAGTACGCCGCCGGGCTCGCCCTCGCCGTCTTCTTCAACCGCCACTTCCGGCTGGCCGGCACCCTCAGGGCGCTGTTCCTGATCCCCTGGCTGCTGCCGCTGATCGTGTCGGCGTCGACCTGGTCGTGGATGTTCAACAGCGAGTCCGGCGTCATCAACTACGCCCTCCACCTGGTGGGCGTGGCCCCGGTCGACTGGCTCACCTCGCCCGACTGGGCGTTGACCTCGGTCATCATCGCCAACGTCTGGATCGGCATCCCGTTCAACCTGGTCATCCTCTACAGCGGACTGCAGAACATCCCCGGCGAGCTGTACGAGGCCGCGTCGCTGGACGGGGCGAGCGCCTGGCAGCAGTTCCGGCGCATCACCTTCCCGCTGCTGCGGCCGGTCTCGGCGATCACGCTGCTGCTGGGTCTCGTCTACACCCTCAAGGTGTTCGACCTGATCTGGATCATGACCAAGGGAGGCCCCGGCGACGCCTCGTCCACCCTGGCGACCTGGTCGTACCAACTCGGCTTCGGCACCCTGCTGCCCAGGTTCGGCCCGGGCGCGGCGGTCGGCAACATCCTCATCCTCATCGCCCTCGCCTTCGGGCTGCTGTACATCCGTGTCCAGAGGAGGCAGCAAGCATGACCGCCGTCCACCGCCCCGCCCGGCGCTCGCGCCTCTACACCGCCGTCGGCGTCCTGCTCACCGCCGTCATGCTGTTCCCGGTCTACTGGATGCTCAACGTGTCCCTCACCCCGCAGCAGGACATGCGCAAGAGCCCGCCCGACCTGCTGCCCCTGCACCCCACCTTCGAGGGCTACCGCGCCGTTCTGCACGACCAGCTGCCCTACCTCGGCACCAGCCTGCTCATCGGCCTCGGCACGGTCGTCCTCACCCTCGTCCTCGCCGCCCCGGCCGGCTTCGCGCTGGCGAAACTGCGGCCCCGCGGCGGCGGCCTCCTCGGCCTCGTCCTGCTGGTCGCCCAGATGATCCCCGGCATCGTCATGGCGATGGGCTTCTACGGCGTCTTCCTCGACCTCGGCCTGCTCAACTCCTGGTGGGGACTGATCATCGCCGACTCCACCATCGCCGTGCCGTTCGGCGTCATGATCTTCACGGCGTTCATGTCGGGCATCCCCGGCGAGCTGATCGCCGCCTCCCGCATCGACGGCGCCGGCACCTTCCGCACCTTCTGGTCGATCGTCCTGCCGGTCAGCCGCAACGCGCTGGTCACCGTCTCCCTCTTCAGCTTCCTGTGGGCCTGGTCCGACTTCGTCTTCGCCAACACCCTCGACGGCGGCGGCGACTGGCGCCCGATCACCCTCGGCATCTACCACTACATCGGCAACAACAACCAGGAATGGAACGCGATCATGGCCACCGCCGTCGTCGCGTCGCTCCCCGCGGCGGTCCTGCTCGTCCTGGCCCAGCGCTATGTGGCCGCGGGCGTCACCGCGGGCGCGGTCAAGGACTGATCCACGATGCCCGCCGTCCCCGGCCCACCGGCCGGGCGGGGCCGGGATCCGCCCCGCCCCACTCACGATGCCACACCGCGCAGGGCTCTCATCCGTCACGAGGGTCCAGGTCCCCTTGCAACCGGTCGTCCCCCATCCACTCTCAGGAGAGCCGCTGATGTCATACCTGAGCGCCCGCCACCGTCTCAGAGCACCCCTGGGCCGTGTCACCGCCGCTGCCGTGGCCACCGCCCTGGCCGCCACCGCCGTCGTCCTGACGGGTACGTCCGCCCAGGCCGCGCCCACCTCGTCCACCACCCTGGTCGTCAACGCCGCGCAGATCCTGCGGTCCGTCACCCATGTCGGCACGGGCAGCCTCTACGGTCTGGCGAGCGCGAGCACCCCCGCAGACAGCCTTGTACAGCCCCTGAAGCCCAACACCTTCGTCCAGATGGCGCCGGGCGGCAGCCAGCTCCCCAACGGCGAGCCGGCTCCCGGCGGCGACTCCCTCGTCGTCGCCGCCAAGGCCGCCGCCGCGGGCGCCAAGGTCGTCGTGAGGATGCCGGACTGGTATCCGAACTTCCCCTACAAATGGGTGAGTTGGAGCAACTGGCTGTCAGCTGTCGACCAGCAGGTGGCCTCGGTGAAGTCCTCCGGTGCCACCAACATCAGCGCGTACGAGCTGTGGAACGAGCCCGACTGGACCTGGGACACCACCAACGCCGGTGCCTTCAACGCGGGTTGGGCGCGCACGTTCAAGGAGGTGCGGACCAAGGACACCACGACGCCGATCCAGGGGCCGAGTTACTCGGCGTGGAACCAGTCCTGGATGAGCTCGTTCCTCACCGACGCCAAGGCGAGCGGCACGGTCCCCGACGTCATCGCCTGGCACGAACTCCAGGGCAGCAAGGACATCGCCGCCCATGTCTCGGCGTACCGCGCCCTGGAGTCGAGCCTCGGCATCAGCCCGCGCCCGATCGACATCGAGGAGTACGGCACTCCGGACGAGATGGGCAACTCCGGTGCCCTGATCGGCTATGCCGCCAAGTTCGAGCGGGCCGGGGTGCGCGACGCCGAGCTCGCCTTCTGGAACCACTACGGCACCCTCGGCGACACCCTGACCGACACCGGCGGGTCGCCCAACGGCTCCTACTGGACGTACAAGTGGTACGGCGACATGTCCGGGAACATGCTCGTCACCACACCTCCCGCCCAGACGGGCATCGACGGCCTCGCCTCCCTCAACGGCGGGGGCAACCAGATCAGCGTCGTCGCCGGCGGCTGCACCGGCTCCTGCGCCGTCACGGTCAACGGCCTGAACTCCCTGTCGGCCTTCGGCAGCACGGTCCACCTCAAGCTGGAGTACTCCCCGAACACCGGCCGCACCACCGCCTCCTCCGGCCCGATCACCATCTCCGACACCGACTACACGGTCTCCGGCGGATCCATCACCGTGCCGGTCACGATGAACGCCTCCGACGGCTACCACCTGGTGGTCACCCCCGGCGGCAGCTCCACCACCCTTGCCGGGCGCTACCAGATCACCAACAAGAACAGCGGCCTCGCCCTCGGCACCGTGAACGCGGGCACCGCGCAGGGCACCTCGGTCGTCCAGGCCACCTCCACCACCGGAACCGACCAGAACTGGACCCTGGTGGCCGCCGGTTCGGGTCTGTACAAGATCGTCAACCAGAAGAGCGGGCTGCTTCTCGGCATCAACAACATGAGCACCAGCGACGGCGGTACGGCCCTGATCTGGGGCGACAACGGCACCGCGGACCATCTCTGGCAGGCCATACCGGCCCGTGACGGCTACTACAAGATCGCCAACTACAACAGCGGTCTGCTGCTGGGCGTCGACGGCATGAGCACGACGTCGGGCGCACAGGTCCTGCAGTGGTCCGACAACGGCACCGCCGACCACCTGTGGAGGCTCACCGCTCGCTGAGGCGACCACCGACGGCCCCGGCGCCCGCCATCACCTGGCGGGCGCCGCCTACGCCTCCGTCCGCAGCCGCCGCGTGATGTCCACGACCCGGCGTGTCTGGAAGTCGATGGCGGCCAACTCGGTCTGCCCGGGCGGGATCTCGCCGTTCCGGGACACGTGGCTGGTGCCGTAGGGATTGCCGGCCTCGAACTGGATGGGGTCGGCGTAGCCCGGCGGGACGAGGATGGCGCCCCAGTGGTAGAAGGTGTTGTTGATCGCCAGGATCGTCGACTCCTGGCCGCCGTGCGCCGTCGCGGTGGCGGTGAACGAGGAGCCGACCTTGTTCACCAGCCGTCCCTGCGCCCACAGCGGCCCCGAGGTGTCGATGAACTGTTTGAGCTGAGCGGCGGGCAGCCCGTACCGGGTGGGTGAGCCCAGCATGATCGCGTCGGCCCAGTCGAGGTCGTCGAGAGTCGCGACGCGTATGTGCTGGGTGGCGGCGAGGTGCTCGGACCAGCCCTGATTGCCGGCGATGGCCTCCTCCGGCGCCAGCTCGGCCACCTTGCGAAGCCGCACCTCCGCTCCCGCCTTCTCCGCGGCCGTGGCCGCCGCCTTCGCGAGTTCGAAGACGGTCCCGGTGGACGAGTAGTAGATGACGGACACGTTTACCGCGTAGTCCATGACGACTCCAAAGGGGGGAATGAACCGGATTCGGGATCGGTAACAGCCTGGCGATTCGCCGACACCGGGGCATCAGTCAACTGACCTGAGCCGTTGCTCCGGGACGCGTACGGCGGGCGCCGGCTCCGTGCGGGTGAGTGTTTCGCGCGTTTCCTCGGTCAGGCCGCCCCAGACGCCGTGCCGTTCCCGGTGGCTCAGCGCGTACCGCAGGCAGGGAGCCCGCACCGGGCAAAGGGCGCAGATCGCCAGCGCCCGCTGGATGGCGCCGTGGTCGCCCGGAGGCGGGAAGAAGGTCCGGATGTCGGCGCCGCGGCAGTACGCGGCCGTTCGCCAGCTCACCGCCCTACGGTCGGGCGAGTCGTGTCCGTTCGCCGAGGTCATCCCATCTCCTCCAGCTTCTTGCCGTTGGTTTCGCGCACCCGCGCGGCGACGAAGACGAAGGAGAGCAGAGCGAAGCCCGCGTAGACGGCGTAGGTGGACGACAGATTCCAGTCCGACATGCGCGGGAAGCTCTCGGTGACGGCCCAGTTGGCGATCCAGTTGGCGGCGGTCGCCACCGACATCGCCGCGGCGCGGATCTTCAGCGGGAACATCTCGCCGACCATCACCCAGAGCACCACACCCCAGGAGACCGCGAAGAAGAAGACGAAGGCGTGGGCGGCGATCAGCGCCACGGCGCCCTGGGTGTCCGGGATGGACAGACTGCTGCCACTGCCCGTCTTGTACGAGAACGCCCACGACGCGAAGGCCAGCGAGACGGCCATGCCGGCCGAGCCGGTCAGCGCGAGCGGTTTGCGGCCGACCCGGTCGATCAGGAGCATCGCGACGACGGTGCCGACGATGTTGATGGTCGATGTGGACAGGCTGATCAGCAGGGAGCTGGACTGGTCGATGCCCACCGACTGCCACAGGATCGACGAGTAGTAGAAGATGACGTTGATGCCGACGAGCTGCTGGAAGACGGCCAGCCCGATGCCGACCCACACGATCGGGAGCAGCCCGAAACGGCCGCCGAGCAGATCGCGTACCCGCGGCTTGTGGTCGGTCCTGAGCGCGTGCTGGATCTCGGCGATCCGGTCCTCGGTGCCGGCATACGTCCCCTGCAGATCGCTCACTGCCGCGCGGGCCTGGTCCAGACGTCCCGTGGCGACGAGGAAGTGCGGCGACTCCGGGATACGGAGGGTGAGGAACAGGTAGGCGAGTGCGGGTACGACGGCGGCCATGAGCATCCACTGCCAGGCATGCAGGGGACCCAGCGGGTTCTCGCTCTTGCCGTCGGCGCCCTGGGCGATCCCCCAGTTGACCAGCTGGGAGGCGGTGATCCCCAGCACGATGGCCGCCTGCTGGAACGACGCCAGCCGGCCGCGATGGTCGGCCGGCGCGACCTCGGCGATATAGGTGGGGCCGATCAGCGAGGCGAGGCCGATCGCCATGCCGCCGATGACCCGCCAGGCCCCCAGGTCCCAGGCGGAGAAGGGCATGGACGAGCCGAGTGCGCTGATCGCGAAGAGGACGGCGGCGAGGTGCATCACCCGCAGACGGCCGATGCGGTCGGCGAGGCGCCCCGCGACGGCGGCTCCGAACGCGGAACCGAGCAGGGCGGAGGCGACGATGGTGCCTGTCTGGCTGGAGGTGACGTCGAATCGGTGCTGGATTCCGGTGACGGCGCCGTTGATGACGGCGCTGTCGTAGCCGAACAGGAAGCCGCCGATCGACGCGGCTGCCGAGATGTAGGTGATGCGCCGGAGATCGGCGGTGCGGGGCGCGGCCATGTGCCGGGCGGACCCCGCCGGACTGGCGTTCGCGGTCATGGACAAGGGCTCCTTCACAGGACCGGGTTCTCGGACGCGCAGGCCAGGAATCCGGGCCAGGCGGGTAGACCGGTCGTGGGGGCGTGGATTCGGATCGGGTGACGGCTGCCTGCTCGGCGATGCTCGTCAGTGCTCGTCAGTGCGAGCCCCGTTGTCAGAGGCGGGCCGGGGACGAGATCAGCTCGTGCAGACGTGCGAGGTTCGCAGCGCCGATGAGGCCGGCGTCCTGCCCGGCGGTGGCGGTGCGGACCTCGGCGTAGACCCGGTGCTCGCCACCGCCGAGGGCCCGGCGGTAGGAGACCTCGGCCGGACGCCGGATCAGCTCGCCGGTGTCGCCGAGGCCGCCGCCGATGACGAGGACGGACGGGTCGAGGACAGAGGCGAGGTCGGCGAGGGCCTGGCCCAGCCAGCGACCCGATCGCGCGAACACTTCGAGGGAGAAGGGATCGCCGCGCCGGGCCGCCTCGGTCACGTGCGGCCCCTGGAGACCGGCGGGGGTGCCGTCGCCCAGCGCGAGCACCGCCGCGGCGCGTCCGGGATCGGCGGCCGCCATTTCCCGGGCGCGGCGCGTGTGGGCCGCTCCGCTCGCGTACTGCTCCATGCAGCCGTGCTGACCGCAGGGGCACGGGAGGCCGTCAGGGACCGCCCGGTAGTGGCCGATCTCGCCCGCCATGCCGAAGCGACCGCGGAAGAGCCGGCCTCTGCTGATGATGCCTCCGCCGAAGCCGGTGCCCGCCATCACCATCAGCATGTCGTCGTGTCCGGCACCGGCTCCATGGACGAACTCGCCCCATGCGGCGGCGTTCGCGTCGTTCTCGACGACGACCGGAAGCCCCGTGGCCTCCTGGACGATGTCCCGGATCGCCTTGTCGTGCCAGCCGAGGTTGGGCGCGAAGCGCACCGTCGAGCGCTCCGCGTCCACGTATCCGGCGGCTCCGACGCCGACCGCCCGGACGTCGTCCCAGCCCCTGCGGACCCGCTGGACCGCCTCGGCGATCGTGTCGGCGATCCGGTCCGGGTCCCGCGGGGTGGGGATGCGCACCCGGGAGACGACCTCCCCGGCGGGATCGACCGCTCCTGCGGCGATCTTCGTGCCGCCGAGATCGACGCCCACGGTCAGACCGCAAGTCTGTTCCCTCATCCGGCACCGCCCACGCTCTGGAACGAACGGTGGACGGCACCGGGCTTCCGGCGTTCGCCGTGCCGGCCCATGCCGATGAGACAGAGAGTCATGTCGGGTTCCTTGGCGTCGTGCGGGTGTGTGAGCGCCCTGGCGGGAGACGCTGCTTCAGCTTCCGTACTCCGGCGGCGAGTTGCTTGAGTCATTCGACTGGGTCCGGTACGGGCAGTCGTCCGGAAAAAAGCAAAAACGCACACCGTGTCACGGATAGCTGCCATGCGCTGTCTTCCCTGTGCAACAAGTGGTGTTTCTACGGAGGTGCACAGTGTCGGAGAAAGACGCAGAGTTCGGCCCCAGGATGCTGGCGGACATCAAGCCGCCCTTCATCCCGGAGGGCGCGTCGGGGATGACCGTTCTGGTCGAGTGGCCTCCGGGGCATCCCGGCACTCCTCCGCACCGGCACTCGGGGCCGTGTTTCGGCTATGTGATCGAGGGCGCGGTCCGGTTCGAGCTCGAGGGCGAGCCGGAGCGGGTGATCAAGGCCGGTGAACCGTTGTGGGAGCCGGGCGGTGACGTGATCCACTACCAGAACGGCAACGCCCTGTCGGACGCTCCCACCAAGTTCGTCGTCGTCATGCTGTCCGCGCCGGGCCGGCCGATGCTCACGCTGGTCGACGAGGAGGAGTTGGAGAAGCGGGCGCACCTGCGCGCCCCGCGTCCCTCCGCCGGCTGAGTCAGTTCGCGAAGGGGACATCCTGTGGTGGGTGATGGCTCGGCGCGGCGGAGCACGGCCGAGGCGCTGGTCGGACGCGACGGGGAGTCGGAGCTGCTGCGGTCGTTCGTCGACGAGGCGGCCGGCAGTGGTGGGGTCCTCCTGTTGTCGGGGGAACCGGGCGTCGGCAAGTCCGTCCTCCTGGACGTCGCAGCGAAGGCCGCGGTGGCAACCGGCGCGCTGGTACTGCGCTTCGACGGCGTGGAGTTCCTGGCCGATCTGAGTTTCTCCGGCCTGAACCATGTGCTCGAACCCTTGCGTCACGAGCGCGACGGACTCGAGCCGGTGCACCGTGACGCACTGACGGTGGCGTTGGGCGCCGCAGGCGAGGGCGCCCCGGTGGACCGTCTGGTCGTCTACGGCGCCGTGCTGGCGTTGCTCCGCCGGGCCGCCCTTACCCGCCCGGTGCTGCTGATCGTCGACGACCTGCAATGGGTCGACCGCGCGAGCGCGGCGGCGCTGGCCTTCGTCGCCCGTCGGCTGGCCGGGAGCCGAGTGGGCTTTCTCGCCGCCTCCCGGCCGGGGTTCGAAAGCTTCTTCGAGCGGGCGGGGCTTCCGGAGGTCACGGTCTCGCCTCTGGACGACAGGGCCGCGGCCGGCCTGGTCGGCACCCGGTTCCCGCTGCTCGGCACTCGGGAACTGCAGCGTGTCCTCGCGCAGGCCCGGGGCAATCCGCTGGCCCTGCTGGAACTGCCCGCCGCGCTCGGCGACTCGCGATACGGCGAGGGAGGCGCGCTGTCCGAGGTGCTCCCGCTCAGCCGTCGTCTGCGGGACCTGTACGCATCCCGGGTCGCGGAACTGCCGGCGCCCACCCGCCGGCTTCTGCTGCTCGCCGCGCTCGAAGGCGGCGACCTGTCGGTCCTGCGGGCCGCCGCCGCCCCCGACGAGGACGTGCTGTGCGAACTCGCCCCGGCGGAACGGGCCCAGCTGGTGCGGGTCGAGGACCGGGGCCTGGGGCGGCTGGCCTTCCGCCATCCACTGATCCGCGCGACGATCGTTTCGGGCTCGACCAGCGGTCAGCGTCTGGACGCCCATCGCGCGCTGGCGGACGCCTTCACCGATCAGCCCGATCGGCGGGCGTGGCACCTCGCCGAAGCCACGCCCGATCCGGACGAGCGGGTCGCGGCGCTCCTGGAGCAGACCGCCCACCGGGTCCGCCGGCGCGGCGACGCCGTCGGCGCGTTCAACGCGCTGATCCGGGCCGCCGACCTCACTCCCGGTCCCGCCGACCGCAGCAGGCGTCTGGCCGAAGCCGCCTACGTGGGCTCGGACGTCGCCGGAGAGCTGCGCACGGCGGCACAACTGCTCGTCGAGGCCCGGCGCGCCGACCCCGAGCTCAGGGGATCGCTGCAGGCGGCAGCCGCAGCCTCGCACGTGCTGCTCAACCGTGACGGTGACGTCACCACCGCGCACCGGCTGCTCGTCGGCGCGATCACGACCCGCGAGGGCAGGTCCGACAGCGACGACGACGAGGCGCTCTTCGAGGCACTGTGCACCCTGCGCAGGGTGTGTCTGTGCGCCGGCCGGCCCGAGTTCTGGGACGGGTATCACGCCGCCATGTCCCAGCCGGCCGTACGTCTGCCGCCCTCCCAGGAACTGATCGTCGACGTCTACGCCGACCCGGCACGCGCCACCGCGGAAGCCCTCACGGCCCTCGACGCGGCCATCCACGGCCTGCACCAGGAGACCGACCCGACCCGGATCGGGCGGATCGGGATGACGGCCCTCTTCGTGGACCGGGCGACCGCGTGCCGTGCGGCCCTGTGGCGCGTCGTCGACGACGGGCGCGAGGGAGGCGCGGTCACCTCGGCTCTCGTCGCGCTGGCGGTGCTGTGCCTGGACGACTTCATGACAGGCCAGTGGGACGAGTGCGGACGCCTGGCCACAGAAGGCCTCGCGCTGTGCGACAGCCACGGCTATCAGATGCTGGCCCGGCAGTTCCTCCGGGGCGAGGGCCTGCTCGCGGCGGCGCGGGGCGACGACGCCACGGTGCGCCGACTGGCGCGGCGGATCACGGAATGGGCCGCCCCTCGCGGCACCCGGACCATCGAGCAGTTCGCCTGGCACATGACGGCACTGGCCGCCCTCGGGCGCGGTGACTACGAGGAGGCCTACCGGTACGCGTCGGCGATCAGTCCTCCAGGCGGGCCGGCGCCCCATGTCCCGATGGCCCTGTGGATTTCCATGGACCTCGTGGAAGCCGCCGTCCGCACCGGACGCCGGGCCGAGGCACTCGCTCATGTCGCCGCGATGCGGCAGACGGGCCTGCCCGCCATCTCGGGCCGCCTGGCCCTGGTCACCGCCGGATCCGCTGCCATGGCCGCCCCCGAGGACCGGGCGGCCCGCCACTTCGAGGAAGCCCTCGCCGTTCCCGGCACCGAGCGCTGGCCCTTCGACCTCGCCCGCGTCCGTCTGGCCTACGGCGAACACCTGCGTCGCGTACGGGCCGGCAAGGACGCCAGGGCGCACCTCGACGCCGCCCTCGAGACCTTCCGTCATCTCGGGGCCGTCCCCTGGGCCGCACGGGCGGCCCAGGAACTGCGGGCGACCGGCCGTACGACCGCCTGGGCGCACGCCGACCCGCGGGCGAACCCGCTCACACCGCAGGAACACCAGATCGCCGCACTGGCCGCCTCGGGAATGACCAACAAGCAGATCGGCGAGAGACTCTTCCTCTCCCACCGGACCGTGGCGGCCCACCTGTACCGGATCTACCCGAAACTCGGTGTCACCTCCCGCGTCACCCTCGGCGGAGCCCTCGCCTCACTGCCGCCCCACCACGAGCCCTAGGCCCCTTCGGGAGTGGGATGCCGAGGAAGGGCCGCCAGCGCGTCCCTGAGTGCCGCGCGTGAGGCGATCCCGAGCTTCGGGAACAGCTGGTAGAGGTGCGAGCCCACGGTGCGGGGCGAGAGATAGAGACGTTCCGCGATCTGCTTGTTGGTCAACCCGGAGGCGGCCAGCTGAGCGATCTTCAGTTCCTGCGCGGTGAGAGTCACCGCGTCATGCGTCGTCCTGGTCAGGGACCGGCGGGTGGCACGGAGTTCGCCCGCGGCCCGGGCGGCCCACGGCTGCGCGTCCAGGCGTTCGAAAGCCTCTGCCGCCGCGTCCAGTTGGGCCCGCGCCTCGGTGACCGAGCGCATGCGCCTGAGGCGCTCCCCGTAGGCCAGCCGAATCCGAGCCAGATCGAACGGCCGGCGTTCCGCTCCCGGGACGGCCAGGGCCTGCTCGAAACGCCGGGGCGCACGGTCGTCGGGCGAGACGAGCGCGGCCGAGCCCGCCACCAGAAGTGCCAGCCGGGGCGAGAAGGCCGCGACACCGGACTCCCGCAGGGCACGGACGTGTGCCTGCGCCTCGGCGGTGCGCTGGGTGTGGACGGCGGCCTCCACGAGATCCATGCAGGCCCACAGGGCGTGGGGAGCATGGGACGCGAGTCGGCCGGCGGGGCTGATCGCCGCCGCGTGGTGGTAGGCGCCTTCGTAGTCGCCGTCGCCGAGCCCGGTGAGGACCCGGGCGTGGTTGGCGAGGGCCACGGCTCCCAGAGCGCCGCGGGGCACGGCCCACTGCGTGATGCGGTCGGCCAGAGCACGGCTCTCCTCGAAGCGGCCGTGGACGCCGGCGAGCAGCGCCTGGTGGTACTGGAAATACCAGGAGAAGAACCGGTACCGGTGCTCCTCACAGACCCTCAGGCCTTCAGCGGCCAGCCTTTCGGCCTCCTCCCACTGGCCGGTCAGGAAGTCGTCCAGGCACAGGTGCATGAGCGCGTCGATGTGCCGGCGTGCGGGGCCGCCCCGGCGTCCCTGGCGGACCACACGCCAGGAGACCTCCCGCACCTCCGCGAGGCGGTCCGGGTAGACGCAGGCCGTGCCGACGCGGACGACCTGCCCCG
Source organism: Streptomyces vulcanius (assembly GCF_042653945.1). NCBI lineage: Bacteria > Bacillati > Actinomycetota > Actinomycetes > Kitasatosporales > Streptomycetaceae > Streptomyces > Streptomyces vulcanius. The sequence goes on from NZ_JBHSFK010000016.1 coordinate 196,599, forward strand.
GGTCCTCCTCGTCCCGGATACCGGCGAGGACCGAATCGAGCTCCTTCAGGCCGGCCACCCCGGTGCGGGCCGGATCGGCGAACGTCCTGGCGCAGGCGGAGAGCAGCGGGGGAGGAGCCGGCTTCAGACGGTGGAGCGCCGCGTGGAAGGGTTCCCACAGGGCGACGCGACCACCCGACCAGCACACCAGCAGCAGGGTGTGCATCGCCTCGACGAGGGCGCCGTCCTCGGCGTCATGTCCGTGCGTGCCGGTCTCGATGGCGCCCACCAGAAGCCGGTGAGCCGTATCGACGTCGCCGTCACCGCTGTTGAGCAGGAGAAGCGCTGCCGTGGCGGCGGCGAGCGGAGAGCCGGTGACGTTCGGGTCGGCGCGCCGGGCGCTGTCGAGGAGTTCGGCAGCCGCGCGCAGCTCACCGGTCGAGTCGGCACCGAGGTAGGCGGCCTCCGTCAGCCGGCGTCCCCGGTCGGCGGGACGGGGGCTCAGCTCGGCGGCCCTGGTCAAGGCCGCGACCGCTCCCGCGGCGTCACCTCGTCGGGCGATGCGGTGCCCGGATTTCTCGAGGAGGGCCGCAACCCGCTCGTCGGGCGAGAGAGTCGCCTCTCCGAGATGCCAGGCGCGGAGCTCGGGCTCCTCCGCGCGGATCTCCGCGAGCGCCCGGTGAGCCTGGCAGCGCTCGGTCAGGGTGCTGACCTCGACGACGGCAGCCCGGATCAGCGGGTGAGGGAAGGTGACCCGGTGGTTCGTGTCGTCGACGGCGATCAGACGGTCCGATGCCGCCGACTCCAAGGCCCGCAGCCTCTCCCGGTCCTCCGGCCGGATCCGCAGGACGTCCAGCTCCCCGGTGCCGTCGAGTGCGAGGAGCAGCAGGAGCCGTCGCGCTTCGGCCGGCAGGCCGCGGACCCGCGAGACGTGGAGGCTCTGGAGGCGCTGGGGGAGGGGCGGCACGGCCGCCAGATCGGTCGGCGCGCCGCGTTGCGGGCCGCTCAGCACGGCGGGAAGTTCCAGCAGCGCCAGGGGATTGCCCTGCGCCTGCGCCAGGACGTGCCGTCGTGCGCGTGCGGCGAGCCCCGGAAACCGTGCGCCGACCAGTTCCACGGCCGCGCCGTGATCCAGCGGCGGTACCTCGTACTCGGTGAGTCCGGCCCGTTCGAAGAAGGTCTCGGCTCCCGACCTGGAGGCCGCGAGGAAACCGATACGGGTACCCGCCAGCCGACGGGCGACGAAGGCCAGCACCGCCGAACTGGCCCGGTCGAGCCAGGGAAGGTCGTCCACGACGATGAGCACAGGACGTTCGGTGGCCGCCCGGCGCAGCAGAAAGAGCACCGCGTTGGAGACGAGAAGCCGGTCGGGCGCCGGATCGCCGCCGAACCCCAGCGCACTGCGCAGCGCCTTCCGATGCGTGTCTCCCAAGCGGGCGAACCGGTCATTCAGCGGGAAGAGCAACTGGTGGAGACCGGCGTAGGCGAGCTCGGTCTCGAACTGGACACCGGCGGCCGGCAGCACCAGGGCGCCCGCCGACGCCATGACCTCGGCGGTCTCACGCAGCAGCACGGTCTTGCCCACACCCGGCTCCCCGGAGAGCAGCAGGGCGCGGCCCCCGGCCGTTCCCGGCCCGAGGAAGGCCGTGATCTCCTGGAGCAACCGCGCACGGCCCACTACCTCAGGGGGCGAAAGCCCGTCGAAGGAAACCCTCCCGGCGGCCGGCGCCGGCCGTGTCGCGCGAGACGCGAGTGACATGGATGCCCCCGAACACTGTGTTCGACGTTGTCGCCGAACAGTGTGAAACCTTGGACACACCGTGCACCGGCCCGCGAGGGCTAACATCGGTCAAGTGACTGTCGGGGCGGTCCGTTCGGGCCTGGTGGGACGGCGTGCGGAGCTGACGCTCGTTCGCGCGCTGCTCGACGAGGCCGTGACCGGTGGCGGGACCCTGCTCCTGACCGGTGAACCCGGCGTCGGAAAGACGGTGCTCCTGGACTGCGCGGCGGAGATGGCGTCGGCCGCCGGACTGGAGGTGCTGCGGGGTTCAGGCGTGCGGTCCGAGGCCGACGTCGCCTATTCCGGGCTCCATCAAGTCCTTCTTCCGCTCGAGGGCGAGCTGGGGTTGCTCCCACCCGCGCAGCGCGCCGCGCTGACGGTGGCGCTGGGGTTCGGGGCGGGCGCGGCCCCGGACCCGCTGCGGGTGTCCATGGCGGCCGTCGCCCTGCTGCAACGGGCCGCGGCACGTCGGCCGTTGCTGGTGATCGTCGATGACGTGCAGTGGCTCGACCGGGCGAGCGCCGGTGTGCTGGGATTCGTCTCCCGTCGTCCGCCGGGAAGCCGCGTCGGGTTTCTCGCGGTGGCGCGCCCGGGAACGGAGAGCCATTTCGAACGCGCCGGACTCCCCGAGCACGAACTGCGGCCGCTCGACGACGAAACGGCGACGGATCTGCTGCGCATCCGGTTCCCCGCTCTGGCGCGCCGGGACCGCGTACGCCTGGTGGCGGAGGCGCGGGGCAATCCGCTGGCGCTGCTGGAACTGGCGGGCGACGAGGAGAGCGGCCCGCCGTCCGCCGCGAGGCCGGTGCGGTCGTGCGTGAACGCGCTTCCCGCCCCTGCCTTCCGGCTGCTGCTGCGCGCGGCCCTGGACGTCACCGGCGATCCGCGCATCCTGCGGTCCACCGGCCCCGGCGCACCCGGTTTCGGTGATCTCGGCCCGGCCGAGCGGGCCGGACTGATCCGTGTCGACGACAACCCCCGCCGCGTCGAGTTCGTTCATCCCCTGATCCGTTCCGCGGTGCTGAGACGGTCGACCAGCGGCGAGCGGCGCGAGGCGCACCGGGCGCTCGCACAACTGCTGGCGGACCGGCCCGAACGCCGGGCGTGGCACCTCGCGGAAGCGAGCATCGAGCCCGACGAGCAGGTGGCCGTCCTGCTCGACGAGGTGGCCCCGCGCCTGCTGCGGCGCGGCGACGCCGTCGGAGCCGTCGCGGCGCTGTCGCGGGCCGCCGAGCTGAGCCCCCGCGGCACCGACCGGAGCCGCCGGCTCGCCGAGGCCGCGTACATCGGAGCGGACGTGACCGGGGAACTGCGCGGCACACCGCAGCTGCTGGCCGCTGCCCACGCCGCCGATCCCGGGACCGACCAGCCGCTGCACGCCGCGGTCGCCGCCGCCTACATGCTCCACACCGGCGAGGGCGACATCGACACCGCGCATCGACTGCTGGTCGGGGCTGTCGAGGCCTTCCCCGATCGGGACGGCGCGGACGACCCCATGGTGAACCGAGCCCTCCGCACTCTGCTTCTGGCGTGCTTCTTCGGCGGGCGAGCCGAACTGTGGGATCCCTTCCACGCGGCCGTCGCCCGCTCCGGGGGCGACAGCCTCGTGTCGCTGTGCGGCACCACCTCCTGCGATCCCGCCCGCACCACGGCGGACGTGCTGGAGCAACTCGACGACCTGATCGCTCGAAGCGGCGAGGAGTTGGATCCGAGCCGGATCGTGGGGCTCGCGACCGCCGGCGTCTTCGTCGACCGGCTCGCCGGCCTGCGTGAGTCGCTGTGGCGCGTCGTCCGCGACGCAAGGCAGGGGGGCGCCGTCGGCTCGGCCGTCGACGCACGGCTCCTGCTGGGCATCGACGGCTTCCTGACCGGCCGGTGGGACGAGGCGCGGCGGCTGCTCGACGAGGGCGTCCAGCTCTGCGACGACCACGGCTACGGGATCCTGGCCCTGCCGGGGCGGTGGGGGCAGGCGCTTCTCGCCGCCGCACGGGGCGACTTCGACGCCGCCGCAACCCTGACCGACGACATCGTCCGCTGGGCGGCGCCCCGGGGAATCAGGGTGGCCCAGATGTACGCAGGGCACATCCGGACCCTGACGGCGCTGGGACGGGGAGACTACGAGGAGGCCTACCGGCAGGCCACCGCCGTCAGCCCGGCAGGCGTCCTGCGCTCCAGGGTCCCCCTCGCGCTGTGGGTCGCCATGGACGTCGTCGAGGCCGCCGTCCGAAGCAACCGGCACGCCGAGGCGGACGCACACGTCACCGCCATGCGTGACGCCGGTATCGCCGGCCTCTCCCCGCGACTGGCGCTTCTCGCGGCGGGCTCGGCGGCCATGGCCGCTTCCGACAGCACGGCCACCGCGCTCTTCGAGGAAGCACTCGCCCTTCCCGGAGCCGAGCACTGGGCCTTCGAACTGGCCCGCGTGCGGCTGGCATACGGTGAACACCTCCGGCGTTCCCGGGCCATCACCCCCGCACGGGCCCAACTCGGCGCGGCGCTCGACGTCTTCCGACGGTTGGGCGCACACCCCTGGGCGACGAGAGCCGAGAACGAACTCCTCGCCACCGGGCAGACCAGGTCACGCGCGGGGGAGTTCGGGCCGGGGGCACTCACCTCGAGGGAGCGCGAGATCGCGACGCTGGCGGCGTCCGGGCTGCGCAACAGGCAGATCGGGGAGCGGCTCCAGCTGTCCGCCCGGACCGTCGGAGCCCACCTGCGTCATGTCTTCCAGAAACTCGGCATCGCCTCCCGGGCCGCGCTGCGCGACGCACTCGGCCCGGCCGGGGCAGAAGACGCGCGGGTCATTTGACTGATGACGACGTTCCCGCCCGCTCACAGAATCGTGGTGACCCCGACTCGCACCGGATTGCCGAATGGTGATGTGATGAGTAAGCGAGACAGTCTCACTCTGGTGGTGAGCCGGATGCTTGTCCGCCTGGCCGTCGCCGATGGGGTGGACCGGCCCGTGGTGCTGGATCTGTGTTACGACAGCGCCGATCCGTACGCGGTGTCCTTGACATTCCACATACACACCGATGACACCGTGCAGTGGGTGTTGGGCCGTGATCTCCTCCTGGACGGACAGCATGGGCTCGCCGGCGTCGGCGACGCCCAGGTCTGGCCCTCACGACGCTCATGGGCGGGCAAGGTGTGCATCGCGCTGCGCCCGTACCCGAAGAGGAAGGCGGTCGTGGTGACAGCCTCGGCGCGAGCCCTGGAGGCCTTCCTGCTGCGCACCCTCGCGGTGGTGCCCGCCGGCACCGAGGAACGCCACCTGAACATGGACGGAACCGTCCGTCAACTCCTGGGCGGCCCCGGCGAGCCGCATCGGTAGGGGCCCGCGAGGCCGCCTGCACCTGGATGGAGAACTGCCGTGACTGCCATCGACGTGCGCGAACTGGCGATGGACGCCCTCGCGCTCATGCTCTACCGAGCCGCGGCACCGGCCGGACGGTGCGCGGAGGACCTGCTGGCAAGCCTCTCGGACGCCGAACTGAGCGCGCTGTACCTCAGCTGCGCCGAGAGGATCTGCCGGAAGTACGGACCGCCGCCCGACTGCCCGGCCGGGGCGACCGCTCCATACCGGGCACCGGATGTCACACCGGGCCGCCCTGCGCGGTCTAAGCGGTGTCGGACAACAACCAGAGGAAAACATGCGTGAGATTGTGATCGTCGGCGGCGGCTACGCGGGCTTCTACACCGCATGGGGCCTGGAGAAAACACTGCGGTCGGGCGAGGCGCGGGTCACGGTCGTCGACCCCCGCCCCTACATGACCTATCAGCCCTTCCTGCCGGAGGTGACGGCCGGCTCGGTCGAGGCCCGTCACGCCGCCGTGTCGCTGCGGCGGCACCTGCGCCGCAGCCGGCTGATCGCGGGGACCGTCACGGAGGTCCGCAACGCGGACCGTACGGTGACCGTCCGCCCGGTGAACGGAGCCGACTACGAGCTCCACTACGACATCCTCGTGGTCACCGCGGGCGCCGTGACCCGCACCTTTCCCATCCCCGGACTCGCGCAGCAGGCGATCGGCCTCAAGCATGTGGAGGAGGCGGTGGCGATCCGCGACCGGCTGCTGACCGCGTTCGACCAGGCGGCAACACTGCCACCGGGTCCCGAGCGGCGAAAGCTGCTCACCGTCACGTTCGTGGGCGGCGGGTTCTCCGGCGTCGAGGGCTTCGGCGAACTGCTGTCGCTGGCTACCGCGATGCTCAAGTCGTATCCGGAACTGAGCTTCGACGACCTGTCCTTCCATCTGGTCGAGGCCCGGGGCCGCATCCTGCCCGAGGTGGGCGACAAGCCGGGGGCCTGGGTGGTGCGCTCGCTGGAACGCCGCGGCGCACGGGTCCACCTGGACACGCAGCTGGTGTCGGCGGAGGACGGGCATGTCGTGCTCTCCGACGGCGAGGAGTTCGAGTCCGGGCTGATCGTCTGGACCGCGGGCAACGCCTCGAACCCGGTCGTGCACAACCACACGGATCTGCCGGTCGACGAGCGCGGCCTGCTCGTGGTCCGCCCCGATCTTCGCGTGGGCACCGACAGCGAACCCGTGCCGGACGTGTGGGCGGCCGGAGACGACGCGACCATTCCCGACCTGGCATCGCCCGTACCGGGCGCACGCACGGTGCCGAACGCCCAGCACGCCGTGCGGCAGGGCCGGCTCCTCGCCAAGAACCTCGTGGCCGACCTGCGCGGGAAGCGGGTCCGCAACTACCGCCACAGCAGTCTGGGAGTGGTGGCGACGCTGGGGCTGGGGCGGGGCATCTTCCAGTACAAGGGCATCGTCATCAAGGGAGTGCCCGCCTGGCTGATGCACCGGGGCTATCACGTCCTGGCCGTGCCCACCTGGGAGCGCAAGGTCCGTGTGCTGACCGTCTGGCTCACCGCCGCGCTGTTCGGCCGGGATCTCGTCTCCCTCGCCTCCGTGCAGCACCCGCGGGACGCCTTCGTCACCAGCGGCGAGGCGCAGGGCTTCGGCGCGAGCCGAGCGGGAGAGGAGACGGCGGCATGAGCATGTGGGTTCCCCATCGGCGCGTGGCGGATTTCACCGCGCGCATACGGGGGCTGACCCCGGACCAGAAACGGGAGATCGAGCAGTGGTATCTCGGCGAGCAGAAGTACTTCGCCCGCCTGGTGACCGATCACATCGCCGACCGCATCGACGCGGCGGAGGAACAGCACCACATCCGGATCCGGCGCTGGCTCCGGGGAACACTCACCGTGATGGTCCTCGTCACCGTGGCAATGATCACGTGCGTCGCGGTGACGCTGGGAGCGAAGGGCTGAACGTGACACGGGCCCGGCGATGCAGCGCGGCCGAGACGGCTCTCATCCGCTCGTCGAGGTCCACGAGTTCCCGCCGCAGCGCGGTGACACGGGTCTGAAGCTCGGCGGCCTCGGCGGCCAGCGCTACGGCGGTGGCCGCGATGTCGATGCGGTCCTGACCGGCTTGGGTCATGGTGCCCCCTTGTGCTGTACGGCGGAGATGTCAAGGCGAGGGTGGCCCTCGTCTTTCGACGAGGGCCACCCTCAGGGCTTACTTCTGCTGTGCGAGCCAGTCGGGGAGGCGGGTCTCGCCGGTGTGCGCGTCCGGACCGGGCAGGAGGGTGTTCTCCTGCAACTCGGCACCCCAGTACCGTGCCGTCGGGTCCGTGACGACCGTGCGGGGGTCGTTCTTGGCGGCGAGCGCCTTGCGGATGAGCTCGTCGAGCTGGTACGCCTCGGGGCCCGCGACCTCCACCACGCCGTTGACCGGCGTACCGACCGAGGCGCGGCCGACGGCCGCGGCCACGTCGTCGGAGGAGATGGGCTGGATCTTGACGGGGGCCAGACGCACGGTGTCGCCCTCGGTGGCCGCGTCGGCGATCCCCTTCATGAACTCGAAGAACTGGGTGGCGTGGACGATGGAGTAGGGGATGCCGGACTCCTTGATCAGCTCCTCCTGGACCTGCTTGGCGCGGAAGTAGCCGCTCTCCTGGAGGCGTTCGGTGCCGACCACGGAGAGCGCCACGTGGTGCTTCACGCCGGCCTCCGTCTCCGCTTTGAGGAGGTTGGTGGTGGAGGTACGGAAGAAGGCCATGACGGCCTCGTCCTCGAAGGAGGGGGAGTTGGACACGTCGACCACCACCGACGCGCCCTCCAGGACCTCGGCCAGCCCCTCGCCCGTCAGCGTGTTGACACCGGTGTTGGGCGCCGCCGCGACCGCCTCGTGCCCGTGCGCGCCCAGCCTTCCCACCACCTTCGAGCCGATGAGCCCGGTTCCACCGATCACTACGACCTTCATGACGGAATTCCTCTCGGGGTTTCCAGATACCTGTACTCGAAGAGACCGGACAGCGGCTCTGTCCGTGACAGGCGGTTTGCGGTAATCGAGCTCATTCGACGAGTTTTCCCTCGGTGGAGACCTCTTCCCTTTCCATCAGCGAGGAGATCTCGTCGGGGACGGCGGGGATGCTCTCGCGGGTGATACCGGTCGTCGGGGACCACACGAGATTGACCTGAAGGGCGGGGTCCTGGTCGGGGTAGTCGCTGCGGTTGTGGCAGCCGCGCGTCTCGCACCGCTCCAGCGCCGATTCGAGGGTGGCCCGGGCCGCCAGCGCGGCGGACTTGAGGTCGAATGCGTGTGCGAGGTCCTGATAGCCGGCGATGTCCGGGTGGACCCCGACGTCCTCCATCCTCTTCTCGATCACCGAGAGCTCCGCCAGCCCGGCGCGCAGGCCTTCTTCGTCGCGTACGACGCCGGCGTGCTCGGTCATGGTGTTGCGCAGGGCGCGCTGCAGGGCACGGACGTTCTCCGGTCCGTCGGCCGTGAGCAGGTCGTCGATCTCCGCGCGGGCGTGGGCGACGGCCGATGCCGACCGCGGCTGCGCGGTGAGGGACTGGGAGTAGGCGGCGGCCGCCCGGCCGGTGAGGCGGCCGTAGACCAGCAGTTCGATGAGGCTGTTCCCGCCGAGGCGGTTGGCGCCGTGCAGCCCGCTGGATGCCTCGCCGATGGCGTACAGGCCGGACACGTCGGTGCTGTGGTCCTCGGGACGCACCCACACCCCGCCCATCGAGTAGTGCGCGGTGGGCGCGATCTCGATCGGTTCGCGGGTGATGTCCAGCATCTGCAGATCGAGCAGGGTCTGGTAGACGCGGGGGAGGCGGGTCATGATCGTCTGCCGGGGCAGGTGGGACACGTCGAGCCACACGCCTCCCTTGGCGGTGCCCCGCCCTTCCTTGATCTCCGTGTAGGAGGCCAGCGCCACGCGGTCGCGGGTGGACAGCTCCATGCGGTCGGGGTCGTAGCGGGCCATGAAGCGTTCCCCGAGCGCGTTGCGCAGGATCCCGCCCTCACCCCGGGCGGCCTCGCTGACCAGCGTGCCGGCCGCGTTCTCCGGCTCGATGATCCCGGAAGGATGGAACTGCACCAGCTCGGCGTCGCGCAGACGGGCCCCGGCCTCCACGGCCAGCCGGAAGGAGTCACCGGTGTTCTCGTCGCGCCGTGAGGACGTGCGCCGCCAGATACGGGTGTGGCCACCCGCGGCCAGGATCACGGCGTCGGCGTGGATCAGGTAACGCCTTCCGTTCGTGAGGTCGAAGCCGTAGGCACCGAAAACGGCGCCTTCGTGCACCAGGAGGCGGGTGATGTAGACGCTGTCGAGCACGGGGATGCCGAGCTGGTCCGCGCGCCGCACGAGCGTGCGCTGGATCTCCAGACCGGTGTAGTCGCCGGTGAAGGCGGTCCGCCGGAACGTGTGCGCGCCGAAGAAGCGCTGGGAGATCCGGCCGTCCTCCTCCCTGGCGAAGGCCATGCCGTAGCGCTCCAGGTCGTCGATGCCGCGGGCGGCACCCTGGGTGACGATCTGCACGGTGCGAGGGTCGGCCAGCAGGTAGCTCTCCTTGAGCGTGTCGGCCGCGTGCTGCTGCCAGCTGTCCTCGGGATCCATGGTGGCCAGTGCCGCGTTGATGCCTCCGGCCGCGAGCGCCGTATGCGCGTCCTCCTTGGGGCGCTTGCCGACCGCGAGGACGTCGACACCGGCCTCTGCCAGCTCGATCGCTGCTCGCAGCCCGGCACCTCCGGTGCCGATCACCAGCACCATGGTGGCAAGACGTTGTTCGGTGACAGCCACGGTCCACTCCGATCGCCTGGGTCGTCACCCACTACGACCGGACAGCGCCGCGATCTGTGACAACCCCGCCGAGCACCCCTGCCGTGACGCCCCCCATGGTCACCCCCGCCACCCGTACCACTCGCGCGCCTGCGCGACCGACTCCGGGCTGACCGCGTCGGCGCGCGCCAGCCGGTCCAGGGCGGCGACGACGATCGACTCGGCGTCCACGCGGAAATAGCGCCGCACGGCGTCCCGGGTGTCCGACAGCCCGAAGCCGTCCGTTCCCAGCGACGTGTAGTCGTGCCCGACCCACTGGCTGATCTGGTCGGGGACCTGTCGCATCCAGTCGCTGACCGCCAGGACGGGCCCCGGTGCGTCCGCCAGCGCCGCCGTCACATACGGGACGCGCTCCTCGCCCCGCAGCCGCGCCCGGTCGGCCTCCAGCGCGTCGCGGCGCAGCTCTGTCCAGGACGTCACCGACCAGATGTCGGCGTGGACGCCCCACTGGGACAGCAGAAGCTCCTGTGCCCTCAGCGCCCAGTGGATGGCCGTGCCGGAGGCCAGCAACTGGATCCGCGGTCCGGCGCCAAGGGGGTCTGCCTGCCGGAACCGGTAGACACCCCGCAGGATTCCCTCCTCGACCGAGGGCCCGGCGGGCATCGCCGGCTGCCGCTTGGGTTCGTTGTAGACCGTCAGGTAGTAGAAGACGTCCTCGGGCCGGTCGCCGTACATACGGCGCAGCCCGTCCCTGACGATCACCGCGATCTCGTACGCGAAGGCCGGGTCGTAGCACACGGCGGCCGGATTCGTGGACGCCAGCAGATGGGAGTGCCCGTCGGCGTGCTGCAGCCCTTCGCCGGTCATCGTCGTACGGCCCGCCGTCGCCCCGATGACGAACCCGCGTCCCATCTGGTCGGCGAGCGCCCAGAACTGGTCACCGGTGCGCTGGAAACCGAACATGGAGTAGAAGACGTAGAACGGGATCATGGGTTCGCCGTGCGTGGCGTACGAGGTCGCCGCGGCGGTGAACTCGGCCAGGGAACCGGCCTCGGTGATGCCCTCGTCGATGAGCTGGCCGTTCTTGGCCCCCCTGTAGTACAGCAGCTGATCCGCGTCGACCGGCTCGTAGGTCTGGCCGTCCGGCGAGTAGATCCCGGCCGTCGGGAACAGGGACTCCATGCCGAACGTGCGGGCTTCGTCGGGAATGATCGGCACCCAGCGCGGTCCGGTCTCCTTGTCGCGCATCAGCTCCTTGACCAGGCGGACCAGAGCCATGGTGGTGGCCACCTCCTGGTTGCCGAAGCCCTTCTCCAGGGTGTCGAAGGGGCGGTCCGGCGGCTGCTTCAGCGGCTTGGGCACCACCCTGCGCACCGGGACGGGGCCGCCCAGCGCGGTACGCCGGTCGTGCAGGTACCGCACCTCCTCCGAGTCCTCACCGGGGTGCCAGTACGGCACCAGGTCACCACTCAACGCACTGTCGGGGATGGGGAGTTCGAGCAGGTCACGCATCTCGCGGAACTGCGCGACGGTCAGCTTCTTCATCTGATGGTTGGCGTTGCGTGACTCGAAGGCCGGCCCGAGCGTGTGTCCCTTCACCGTCTGGGCGAGCACGACGGTGGGCGCTCCCCGGTGCTCGACCGCCGTCTTGTAGGCGGCGTAGACCTTGAGGGGTTCGTGCCCGCCGCGCGAGTTCGCGAACAGATCGGTGAGCCGGTCGTCGCTCAGCCCGGCGGCGATGCCGGAGAGCGCGTCGCCGGTGAAGAAGTTCTTGCGTATGTAGGCGGCGTCCCGGGCGGCGTACGTCTGCATCTGGGCGTCGGGCACCTCGCCGAGGCGGTGGACCAGGGCGCCGGTCGTGTCCTGACGCAGGAGGGAGTCCCAGGCCTCGCCCCAGAGCGACTTCACCACGTTCCAGCCCGCCCCGCGGAACCTGGCCTCGAGCTCCTGCACGATCTTGGAGTTCGGCCGTACGGGACCGTCCAGGCGCTGCAGGTTGCAGTTGACGACGAAGGTGAGGTTGTCGAGACGCTCACGGGCGGCGAGCGCCAGCGCGGCCGTCGACTCGGGCTCGTCCATCTCGCCGTCCCCGAGGAAGGCCCAGACACGGGACCCGGAGGTGTCCTTGATGTCCCGGGCGTGCAGGTAGCGGTTGAACCGGGCCTGGTAGATGGCGGCGAGCGGGCTGAGCCCCATGGAGACGGTCGGGAACTCCCACAGCCACGGCAGGCGCCTGGGGTGGGGGTAGGACGGCAGTCCGTGACCGGCGGCCTCCCGCCGGAACCCGTCCAACTGCCCCTCGTTCAGGCGCCCTTCCAGGAAGGCGCGGGCGTAGACACCCGGCGAGGCATGCCCTTGCACATACAGCTGGTCGCCGGAGCCTCCCCCACTCTCGGCTCCGCTCGAGCGGGAGGTGCCCCCACCGTCCTTGCCCCTGAAGAAGTGTTGGAACCCGATTTCGTAGAGCCAGGCCGCCGAGGCGTAGGTGGCTATGTGGCCGCCGAGCCCGAAGCGGGAGCCGCGGGTCACCATCACCGCCGCGTTCCACCGGTTCAGCGCGGTGATCCTGGACTCCATCGCGACATCGCCGGGAAAGGCGGGCTGCGCCGACGCCGGGATCGTGTTGATGTAGTCGGAGGACAGCAGCCCCGGCAGGCCTATGCCGGACCTGCCCGCGTACTCGTGCACGCGTCGCAGCAGGTACGCCGCCCGGTCCGGACCCGCGTTCCTGACGACGGCGTCGAGCGACGCCTGCCACTCGGCGGTCTCCTCGATGTCCTGGTCGGGCAGCTGGTCCAGCTCACTCGTCGAAGCGGCCTCGGCGGGCCCTGCCGAATCACTCATGACAGCCTTCCTGTCGCTCACAACATCTAGGACAGGGCTCGTGCCGATGTTGTGACACCGATGCAGTCCGTGGTGTCACGGATTCACCCCGGATCCGGTCATCACTGGCAAACGGCCATGGCAGACATGGCGCCGTGGATCTGTGGAGGTGCACCATCGTGTCGAACAAGGACTCAGTGAACGGGACCGGCGGGCAGGGTGTGTCGGAGGGGTGGAAGACCGCGGCGAAGATGTTGCAGGACACCGCACCGGTCACCGTCCCCGAGGGTGCCTCGGGGATGACCCTCTATGTCGACTGGGAGCCCGGAGACCCGGGAACCCCGCCGCACCGGCACTCGGGGCCGGCCTTCGGGTACGTCATCGAGGGCGCGGTCCGGTTCGAGCTCGAGGGCGAGCCCGAGCGCGTGATCGAGGCCGGCGGGACGTTCTGGGAGCCGGGCGGTGACCTGATCCACTACCAGGACGGCAACGCCCTGCCGGATGCGCGGACCCGGTTCGTCGTGACCATGCTGTGCGCGCCGGGTCAGCCGATGCTCACGCTGGTCGACGAGGAGGAGTTGGAGAAGCGCGCGCACCTGCGCGCCCCGCGGCCCACCGGCTGATGAGGCGTGAGCGCCGCTGATGCCGTGTACTGCATGCTGACCGCGCTGTTCGCGGTCGCGGCCGTCCTGGCGCTGCGGTATGCGATCCTGCCACCGGGTTCCGGATGGCGCAGCCGCGTCGACCATCTCCTGCACACCGCCATGGCCCTCTCCATGGCGGTGATGCCGTGGCGCTGGGACGGCAGACCGGCGGGGGCGGAGACGGCCTTCTTCGCCGCCGCCGCACTGTGGTTCCCGCTGACCGCTGTCATCGGCCGCCGGAAGTCCGGGCTGACCGACATCGCGCGGACGCTGCCCTACTCGGCCGGCATGGCCGCGATGGCCTGGATGACGCACCTGACGACGGGCCCGTCGTACCAGGCCGTACATCTCGACCACGCCATGGGGTCGAGGACCGAAGACGTCGTCACCGGAGTGCTGGCGCTGTACCTTCTCGCGTGCGCCCTTCGGACGCTGACCCTGGACATGCCCACGCTGCACGGCACTTCGGGCGCGGTGGACGTCTCCACCAGCATCGAGGGGCCCTGCACCCGCTTCTGGCACGGGTCGATGGCCCTGGGAACGGCCGTCATGCTGCTCATGCACCACTGACTTCTCCTGGTTCAACGATTCATCTTGTTCTCGGGAATGGGTGGCTTCTATCATCAGTGCGCCAGTCGGAGATCCAGAGGTCACCCTTGGGCAGGAGTTCCGCATGAGCACGATCCGCCGTGTCCTGCTGCCACTGCTCGTCGCGTCGGGGCTGGTACTAGGCGTGTTGTCAGCCGTGCCACCCGCGGTGGCGGCGGGTGCCGGCAGACCCTGGACGATCCCCGCGCTGAAGCAGTGGACCACCTCGGCCGGCGGCGCCGGATCCTTCACCGCCGACGCCTCGACCCGGGTGGTGACCGACAGTCCCCAACTCGCCGCCACCGCCCGCACCCTCGCCACCGACCTCGGTGACCTGCTCGGCCGCGAGGTCGACGTCGCCAAGGGGCACCCCCGCCCGCACGACGTCGTCCTGCGCACCGATCCGGCCGTGCGGCCCAAGGCCGAGGGCTACCGTCTGGCCGTCGCCTCCACCACCGTGATCAGCGGCGCGACCGACACCGGCGTGTTCTGGGGTACTCGCTCCGTGCTGCAGATGCTCACGCAGAACCGCACCCTCCCGGCCGGCCAGGCGAAGGACTGGCCGGACTATCCGTACCGCGGCATCTCCCTGTGCAACTGCAGCAAGTTCTTCTCGGTGCCCTGGCTGGTCCGGCTCATCAAGGACATGTCGTACCTGAAGTACAACCAACTGCACCTGGAAATGCGGATCGCCAGTACGGCGCACCCCGAGAACAACTCCGCCACCGGCCCGGTGTACTCGCCCGCGCAGGTGCGCCAGATCGTCAGCGCCGGCAAGCGGTACCACGTGCAGGTCGTCCAACAGGTCGGCACACCGGGCCACATGGACTACTACCTCGCCGCCCACCCCGGGCTGCGGGCCGCCGACGCCTCCGGCACCGCCAACCCGTCCAACCTGGACATGGCGGACCCGAAGGCGCTGCCGTACGCCAAGTCCCTCCTCGACGAGCAGATGCCGCAGTTCCCGGGCAGCGAGTGGTACGGCGGCGGCGACGAGTACCTGAGCACCGCGGCCGCCTACGAGCAGTACCCCTCGCTGGTGAAGTGGGCCCGCGAGCAAGCCGGTTCCGACGCGCCGGCCGCCGACTCCTGGGTGCTGTGGCAGAACCGGATCCACGACTACGTTGCGAGCAGGGGCCGTACCCTGCACGTCTGGAACGACCAGCTCTACGAGGGGCTGCCCACCAGGCT
This sequence comes from Streptomyces vulcanius, assembly GCF_042653945.1. Lineage (NCBI taxonomy): Bacteria > Bacillati > Actinomycetota > Actinomycetes > Kitasatosporales > Streptomycetaceae > Streptomyces > Streptomyces vulcanius. The sequence goes on from NZ_JBHSFK010000016.1 coordinate 211,692, forward strand.
CGACCCGGGCGTCGTCGTCGACTACTGGATCCACCAGGACGGCCGGACGACCCCCGCCGAGATCGCCGCGAACGGCAACGACCTCGTCAACGTCTCCGACTCCCTCTACTACGCCAGCGGCGGTCCGCCGAACGCCCAGTGGATCTACGAGACGTTCACCCCCTCCCTCTTCAGCGGTGGCCTCACCCTTCCCGCCGACGACCCCCACCTCCTGGGCGCCGCCATGGGCGTATGGCCCGCCGCCTACGGCGACAGCCAACACGCCGTCGAACAGGGCATGTTCGGCCCGCTCCGCGCACTCGCGCAGAAGAACTGGGGAGGCAGCCCGCTCGTCTCCTCGTACGCGGACTTCCAGCCCGTCGAGCAGGCGATCGGCCACGCACCCGGCTACCCGACCACGGGCGCCCTCGCGGCGGACCGCGTCTACACCCTGCGGGCGGGCGACGCCGCGTACGCCGTCGCCGCAGGGGCCGAGGACCGCACCGGCTCGCTCGTCACCGCGGCCACCCCGGACACGGCCGGAGGCTGGCTGCTGCAGCAGGACTCCGACGGCGTGTACACCCTGCGCTCGCAGGCGGACGGACGCTGCGCCGAGGTCGCCGGCCAGTCGTACGCGGACGACGCGCGCATCGTCACGGCGGACTGCGCGGCCGACTCGGACGCCCAGAAGTGGCTCGCCGAACCGACGGCCCGCGGGCTGGTGCTCCGCTCCGGCCTCAGCGGACGAGTGCTGACCGCACCCTCGGGCGGAGCGGGCACGGCGCTCGTGCAGCGTTACGACACGGGCGCGAAGGACCAGCGGTGGACGGTGGCAGCGGCCGCCTCGCAGGTGACGGGCGCCCTGACGATCGACGACCCGGTCGTCCCCGCGGGCGGCCGGACCGACGCCACCGTGTCGCTCACCAACCACGGCAGCCGCCCGGTGACCCTGTCGAAGGTGTCGCTCGACACTCCCGACGGTTGGACGACACAGCCCCGGGGCACGGCACCGGCCAGGCTGGACGCGGGTGCCACCGCCACGCTGAAGTGGGCCGTGACGGCCCCGGCCGACGCCGCCACCGGCTTCGCGCAACTGCGCGCCGTCGCCGTCGCGGAAGGCGGCGACACGGGCGCCACCGGCTCCGCGATGACCACGGCGGCGAGCCTGAAGGGAGCCACCGCGTACGACGCCGACTTCGTCTCGGGCACGGTCACCCCGATCGACCTGGCCACCGGCACCGCGCAGGACGCCGTCACGGTCGGCAAGCTGCCCGGCACGATCGTCGCCGACCCCTCGGGCACGACCCTGTACGTCGCGAACCAGGGCTCGGCGTCGGTCAGCGTCATCGACACCGCCACGCGCGAGGTCACCGCCACGGTGCCGGTCGGCACCACCCCGGCGGGCCTGGCGCTGTCGCCGGACGGCACGACCCTGTGGGTCTCCGCGTACAGCGACAACGCCGTGCAACCGGTCGACCTCACCACCCTGACGGCGGGCCCGGAGATTCCCGTCGGCGCCGGGCCGGAGAACCTGGCCATGAGCCCCGACGGCACCACCCTGTGGGTCGCCTGCCGCACCGGCAACCAGGTCGTCCCCGTGGACACCGCCTCCCGCACGGCGGGCACCGCCGTGCCGGTGCCGAACAGCCCCTTCGGCATCGCGATCGACCGGGACGGCGGCACGGTGTACGTGGGTCAGCAGACGGCGAGGACCGTGCTGCCCATCGACACCGCCACCCGGACCCCGGGCACCCCGATCGACGTCGGCGGCGCGCCCTTCGGCCTGACCGTGAGCCCGGACGGCAAGACCCTCGCTGTGGGCGTGAACGACACCTACACCGCGGCCTTCGTCGACCTGGCGACCGGCAAGGTCCGCAGCAGCGTCCTGCTCGGTCTCCAGCCCACCCAGATCGCCTACACCCCCGACGGGACGGTGGCGTACGCCGCGGTGGGCGCCGACGGCACCGTCGTACCGATCCTGACCGCCGACGGCGAGACGGGCCCGCCCATCCGGGTCGGCAGCTACCCGATCGCCGTCACGGTCGTGGGCGCGTCGTGAGTCTGTGCATCGGCCTCGTCGTCCACGCAAGCCGCCGCGGGGTCTTCGAGGAGGCCGTCGAGCCGCTGTCCGGAATCTCGCTGAAGTGGGTCACCTACGGGCACGAGCGGGAAATCCGTCCCCGCGTCCAGAGCCTTGTCGACGGGCATGCCCTGGACGGACTGCTGGTGGGTGCCGTTCCGTATCGCGCCTGCCGCGACCTCCTCGACCACACCCTCCCCATCGCGGTCACCCGCAACTCCGCCCTCGACCTGGCGCTCGCGTTGGCCCAGGCGCAGGCCCGCGGCTGGCAGGCGGTTCCGGTCAGCATCGACACCTTCGAGCACGAGGTGGTCTCCGAGGTGACGGAGGCGCTGCACCTCGACCGCACCCGTGTCACCTGCCTGCCGTACGCCGACGACCAGAGTGTCGACGAGATCTGCGCCTTCCACCAGCGGTCCCTCCACGACGGCGACGGTTACGTCATCACCGCACGCACCGCGGTGCTGCGGCACCTGCGCGGCACCCTGCGGGTGCTGAACGGCTCACCCACACCGTCCGGCATCCGCGCGGAACTGCACGAGCTGCTGCTGCGCATCCGGTCCGAGCGGGCGGGCGCCGCCGGGTTCGCCGCGGGTGTCTTCTGCGTCAGCAGGCACGGCTGCCCCGGTGACCCGGAGCGCAGCCGCATGGACCTGCTGCACCTGCTGCGGGCCACGCCCGAACTCACCGACGCCTGGATCGAGAACCGCGGCCGGCGCGGTGTGGTGGTGCTCGGGCGCCGGACACTGTTCGAGCGCCTCAGCCGTGACTGGCTCGTCGTTCCGGTGCTGGACCGGGCCCAGGAGTCGCTGGGTGTGCGGGTGGCAGCCGGCTTCGGCGTCGGACCATCGGCCCGCACCTCGGTGGTGCTGGCCGAACGGGCCGCCGTCCGCGCGGAGTCGGAGAACCGGCCGTGCGGCTATCTGATGGAGGACAGCGGACTGGTCATCGGGCCGATCGGGCCGGGCGGGCAGTCTGCGGGACAGGTGGGAGGACAGCCGCCGGCCCGGCCCCGCCGCGACCAGGGCGACCGGATGCGGGAACTCGCGCGCACCGTCGGGCTGAGTCCGGCAACGTTGTCCAGGCTGGCCGCGATCGAGCACGACGTGGCCGGACGCACCGTCACACCGAGCGAACTGGCCGATGCCATGGCCATCACCGACCCCAGCGGCCGGCGTCTGGTCCGCAAACTCCACGCGCACGGCCTGGTCACCTCCGAGGGATGTGCCCAGACCCACCGGAAGGGGCGGCCGACAGGGCTGTACCGCCTGGCGATCGTCGCGGCCCTGACCGGTTCCCCCGCCGAAGGCCGCGCCCTCGAAGCCAGGTGAGCCCGGGCCGCGGTCCGGTCAGAGCAACGCCTCGGCCACGGCTCTCAGGTTGGCCCGGCCCCGCCCGTACGCGCACAGCCCGTCCGCCGCCTCCGTCTCCGCGTCCGGCATGCCGGTGGCGACGAGGAGCGCGTCGGGGCGGCCGGTGAGCAGGGCGGTGCGGGCCGCGGCCTGCCATGGATGCAGGTCCGCGTCCTCGGTGGCGATCAGCAGCGGTCGCCCCTGGGCGCGCCGCAGGATGCCGGCCACGTCCACAGGGCCCTGGGTGGCCACGACGCCGTCGGTACCGGGCATGGCCTCGCGCAGGAGTGTGACGAGGTCGGTGCGGGCCCATTCCAGCGCGGGGTGCGGGGGGCGGTGGAGGTCGACGACGAAGGGATCGAGGACGGGACCGGGCAGCGGCTTCCACCGGACGGCCCGACGGGCGGCGAGCAGCCCGACGTTACCGGAACCGGGCCGGTGGCCGGTGGCAGGTGGCCGCGCGAACCGTTCGGCCAGGGCGTCGACGCGGCGGGCGGCGTCGACCACCCGGGCGGGGTCGAGCGCTCCGCACACCATCGCGTCGAGCAGGGCGTCCCGGCAGCGCAGCCAGAGCCGAGGATCCGGGCGCGCGATGATGACCTGGTCGGCTCCGGCGGCGATCGCCGCGACGGCGCCGGCCGCCTCGCCCACCCCGTCGGCGATCGCCTTCATCTCCAGCGCATCGGTCACGATGACGCCCTGGAAACCGAGTTCGCTTCGCAGGAGGCCGGTGAGGACACGGCGGCTGAGGGTGGCGGGGGCGGCGGCGTCGAGCGCCGGGTAGACGACGTGCGCCGTCATGACGAGCGGGACGCCCGCCGCGACGGCGGCCCGGAAGGGCACCAGATCGATCTCGCGCAGGACTCGCTCCTCCCTGGTGTCGAGCGCGGCGCTCAGGTGGCTGTCCACGGCGGTCGAGCCGTGCCCCGGGAAGTGTTTGACGCACGGAGCGACGCCGGCGGCCAGCGTGGCCTCGATCCAGGCGGTGACGTGCCGGGCCGCGTGGCCGGGGTCGGCGCCGAAGGCGCGGGTGCGCACGATGGGATTGGCGGAGACCCGGTGCACGTCGGCCACCGGGGCGAAGCTCACGGCCACTCCGCACTCGGCCAGGTGCCGGGCGAGTGCGTTCGCGACGGCGGCGGTCAGCGCGGTGTCGTCGGCGACGCCGAGCGCCCAGGCCCCCGGGGTCTCCGGCGCCCCGGCCCGGGCCAGATGGCTGATGCCGCCGCCCTCCTGGTCGACGGTGACCAGCAAGCCGGGCCGCGAGGTGCGCAACTCGTCCGTGAGCGCACGCAGTTGGGCTTGCCCGGCGACGTTGCGGGTATGCAGGATGACGCCGCCGAGCCCGGTGTCGGCCAGCCGTTTCAGCTCGCCGGGGAGGGTCGTGCCGTCGAATCCGAGGACGAGGCAGCGGTTCGCGGCCTCGACCAGATCACCGGGCAGTGCGCTCACGGGGTCAACTCCGGAGTCGTCGTGTGGTCGTAGGCGTCCTCGTCCGGCTCCAACAGCAGTACACAGCGCGCCCAGTGACGCTCCGTCATGTCGACGCGTGGTGGTGGCTCCGTGCCGCACGCGGGCCGGGCGAGGGGACAGCGGGGGTGGAAGCGGCAGCCGGACGGGGGGTGGACCAGGTCCGGGGGCTCCCCGTAGTCGTCCTCGGCGGTGTCCGGCGCCATGCCGTCACCACGGTTCGTCCGTCCGGCCAGGAACTCCATCCGGTCGGGATCAGGCGTCGAGTCCAGCAGCAGCCGGGTGTACGGATGGGCCGGGGCCTGGGTGACGTCCTCCGCCGTGCCGTACTCGACGATCTCCCCCGCGTACATCACCGCGATCTCGTCGGCGAAGTACCGGGCGCCGGCGATGTCGTGGGTGATGTAGAGCATGGCCAGGTGCTCCTCGTCGCGCAGGGTGGCGAGGAGGTTGAGGATCTCCAGCCGGATGGAGACGTCCAGCATGCTCACCAGTTCGTCGCCGAGCAGCACCTCGGGTTCGACGGCGAGCGCGCGGGCGATCGCGACGCGCTGCCGCTGGCCGCCGGAGAGCTCGTGGGGGAAGGCGTCCAGGAAACGCTCGGGCGGGGTGAGCCGTACGCGTTCCAGCAGGCCCCGCAGTCGCCGCTCCAGGTCGTCACGGTCCGTGACGGAGGCGTGCAGCCGCAGCGGCCGTTCCAGCAGATACCGCACGCGGTGCAGGGGGTTGAGTGAGCCGAACGGGTCCTGGAGCACCATCTGGACCCGGCTGGCGTAGGCGCGGCGGGCCCGTCGGCCGCGCGCCGAGGCCGGTTTCCCGTACAGCAGGACGCTGCCGCCGGTGGGCTCCTGGGCGAGGGCGAGTGTCCGCGCGAAGGTGGACTTGCCGCTGCCGCTCTCGCCGACCAGGGCCACGGTGCGGCCGGGTCGCAGACTCAGGGAGGCGTTCTCCAGCGCGTGCACGGTCTCGCCACGTGAGCGGTGCACCGGGTAGTGGACGGTGACGTCCACGGCTTCCAGGACGGGGGCCGGTTCCACGGCCGTACCCGCCGGGTCGTGCTCGTCGGTCATGCTCGCCCTCCAGCTGTCGGCGCGGGCAGATCGTCGGCGTGGACACAGGCCACCGAGCGGCCGGGGCCGTGCTCGGCCAACTCGGGAGGTGCCACCCCGCACTCGGGTGTCACATGCGGACACCGCGGTTCGAAAGGACACCCCGGCGGGAGGCCGCGCAGGTCGGGAGGGTTGCCGGGGATGCCGTTCAGCCGACGCATCGGCCCACGCAACGGCGGGAACGAGTCCCGCAGCCCGCGCGTGTACGGATGTCTCGGATCCCGGTACAGCTCGCCGGCCGGTCCGCTCTCCACGATCCGTCCGCCGTACATCACCGCGATCCGGTCGGCGATCTCGAGGAGCAGTGACAGATCGTGCGTGATGAAGACGACGGAGAACCCCAACTCCTGCTGAAGCCGGATCACTTGGCGGAGAATCTGGCGCTGCATGACGACGTCCACGGCCGTCGTGGGCTCGTCCATCACCAAGAGGTCGGGCTCGCAGACCAGGGCGAGGGCGATGGTGGCCCGCTGCCGCATTCCGCCGGAGAGCTCGTGCGGATAGCTGTCCAGCCGGCCGTCGGGGATGCCGACCAGCCGGAGCATGTGCGCGGCGCGCTCGCGGGCCTGGGATCTGGGTATACGGCGGTGCGCGCGCAGGACGTCGGTGAACTGGGCGCTCAGCCTGGACACCGGGTTGAGGGCGTTCATGGCGCTCTGGAAGACGACGGCGGTGTTCTCCCACCGGGTCCTGCGCAGTGCGCGTGGCTCGGCGTGGAGGAGGTCGACGGGGTCACCGGAGCTCGGGTGGAGGATGGCGCTGCCCGAGCGGACGACCGCGGGTGGGCGCAGCAGCCGTAGCAGGGCGTTGATCAGAGTCGTCTTGCCGCTGCCGCTCTCACCGGCGATGCCGAGGATCTCGCCGCGGTGCAGTTCCAGGGAGACCTGGGACACGGCCGGGAGGGGTTCGCTCTCCGTGCCGTAGTCGACACTGAGGTCTTTCACGTCGAGCAACAGGTTCACTGTGCCCCCTTGCGGCGGGCGCCGCGCAGCCGTGGATTGGTCAGTTCGTCGATGCCGAAGTTGACGAGCCCGGCGGCGGCGCCGAGCACGGTGATGGCGATCCCGGGTGGCACGAACCACCACCACGCACCGGAGACCATCGCCTGCCGCTGCTGCGCGAAGTAGAGCATGGTGCCCCAGCTGACGGCGTTGATGTCGCCGATGCCCAGGAAGTCCAGGCCGGAGACGGCGAGGATGGAGGTGACGAGCGAGAGCATCAGCGTCGCCGAGATCACCGGCAGGAGATTGGGCAGCACCTCCACGAGCATGATCCGCAGATTGCTCTCACCGAGCAGCCGGGCGCCCACGACGAAGTCCCGGCCCCGCAGCGACAGGGTCTGCACGCGCTTGGAGCGGGCTCCCCAGGCCCAGCCGGTCAGTCCGATGACCAGCGCCACCGCGAAGGGCCCGCCCCGCCCCCGCAGATACCCGGCGAGGATGATGACCAGCGGCAGCCCGGGCAGGACGAGGAAGGCGTTGGTGAGCGCGCCGAGCACGGAGTCGACCGTGCCGCCGTAGTAGCCGCCGATCAGTCCGACGGCCACCGACAGCGTGGTGGAGACGACGGCCGCCAGCGCGCCCACGAGCAGGGACGTCCGGGTGCCGACGACGAGCTGGGCGAGGACGTCGGTGCCGTCCTGGGTGGTGCCCAACGGGTGGGCGGAGGAAGGGGGTTGGAGCACGGCGCCGGTGAGTTCCGTCGGGGAGAGGCCCATGAGCGACTGCACGATCCACGGGCCGACGGCGGCTACGAGGACGTACACGCCGATGATCGCGAGCCCGACGCGGGCCTTGCGGTTGGCGGGGACCAGCTTGCGCAGCGCGGTGCGCCAGGTCAGCCGGCCGGCGGTGGGAGTGATCGGAGCGGTGAGCGTCATGCGTCCTCCCGGGTGCGCGGGTCGAGCAGGACGTAGACGGAGTCGGCGATGAAGTTGGCCACGAGCACGGACAGCGAGATGATCAGGAACAGCGCCTGCATCAGCGGATAGTCGAGGTTCACCACGGCCTGGTAGAAGAGGTAGCCGATGCCGGGATAGGCGAAGACCGCCTCGGCGAGCAGCGAACCGCCGACGACCGTGCCGATCGAGATGGCCAGCCCCGCCACCTGCGGCAGCATGGCGTTGCGGGCGGCGTACGCCAGCAGGATCCGCCCGCGGCCGAGTCCCTTGGCCTCGGCGAGGCTGACGTAGTCCTCGGCCACGGTGGTGATCATCATGTTGCGCATGCCGAGCAGCCAGCCGCCGACCGAGGAGATGATGATGGTCGCGGCGGGCAGGAAACCGTGCGCGATCACGCTGGTGACGAACGCGAGGCTGAACCCTGGTTCGAGGTTGAGGTCGTAGCCGTTCTGCGAGGGAAAGACCGGCAGGTTCACCGACAGCAGCAGAAGCAGCATGGTGGCGACCCAGAAGTACGGCATCGAGCCGAGGAAGGTCGCGAGCGGTGCCAGCACGCTGTCCAGGCGGCTGCCTGGCCGGGCGCCGGAGACGATGCCGAGTCCGGTGCCGAGCAGGAACGCCAGGACGGTGGTCAGGCTGACCAGGCCCAGCGTCCACGGCAGGCCCTGCGCGATCAACTCGCTCACCGGCTGCGGGAAGTACGCGGTGGAGACCCCGAAGTCGAGGTGGGCGAGCTGGGAGAGGTAGTGCAGGTACTGCTGCCACAGGTTCTGGTCGGGGACGCCGAACAACGCCCTGATGGACTTCTCGGTCGCCGGGGTGACCTGCGCGCGCTGGGACAGCTTGTTCAGGATGACGGAGGCCGGATCCCCCGGCATGAGCCGGGGGATGACGAAGTTCAGGGTGATGGCCACGGCGGCGGTCCCGAGGTAGAAGCCGAGGCGGCGCAGCAGGACCCGGGCCCGGCCGCCGCGACGGCGACCGCGCGCGGGGCCGTCCGCGGCCGCCGACGGCCCTGCCCCTGCGCCTGCCCCTGCCTCGCCGAGCGGAAGCGTCGTCGCCGTCATCGGGCGGGCTCCTTGGGCGTGGCCATCACTTCACCGGCTTCAGCCGGGCGAGCACGTTCTCGAACGCAGGCCCGCCGTTCCACGGCGCGCAGATGTCGTAGGGGTTGTTCTCGCTGGGGAATCCGGTCCAGTTGCGGGCGCTCCACGCGCAGCCGGCGGTGATGTTCGACAGCGTCACGTACGGCACCTGGTCGACGATGATCTTCTCCAGCCTCCGGGTGAGGCCGATCTGCGTCTGCTCGTCGCCGGTGTTCGCGAGCTGGTTCAGCAGGTCGTCGGTGGTCTTGTCGCGCCAGCGCAGATAGTTGTTGGTCTGCGCCTTGCCGCCGTTCGGCGTGCCGGCGAACTCGCTGTTCAGCAGCGGGTTGTAGACCTGCCACGGCACGGCGCCGTACGCGAGTCCGTACGCGGCGAGGTCGAAGTCGCCCTTGGCCCGGGTGTCGGTGTAGGTGCCGCTGGCAAGGGGCTGCACATTCACCTTGATGCCGATCTTGCCGAGCTGGTCGGCGATGATCCGGGCCCGCTGCACGGAGTCCGCGAACTCGGCGACCTCGATGTAGTCGAGCGTGAGCTGCTTGCCGTCCTTGACCGCCTTTCCGCCGCTCAGGGTGTAACCGGCCTGCTGGAGCTGGGACTTGGCAGCCGCGAGATCGGTCTGGACGGCCTCCTTGTACGCGGGGTCGAGCCACTTGCCCTGTGTCGTGGCGTCCAGGCCGGTCTGGCTGATCGGGTCGGCGCCGAGCTGGGTGACGAGTTGGATGAGCTGTTTGCGGTCGATCGCCAGCTCGACCGCCTTACGGACATGGACGTCCTTCAGCGGGCCCCGGTCGTGGTTGAAGACCAGGACCAGCGCTCCGTACGTCGGATAGAAGTAGCCGTTCTTCGCCGGGTCCTTGTCGACGTACTGCTTCTCCAGATTGGGTATGGCGCCGCCGCTCAGGTCCTCCTGGCCGCTGGTCAGCTGGGAGATCTCGGTGACGGAGTTCACCACGGGCAGCCGGATCTGCTTGACCTGGATCTTGCTGCGCCAGTAGTCGCCGCGCAGCGCCAGCGAGATCTGCTGCGGGTCGAACCGCTTCAGTGTGTACGGGCCACTGGCCACGGGATCGGGGTTGGTGAAGGTGAGCGGGTTCTTTCCCGTCCAGTACTTCTCCGGAACGATGTACTGCTGGAGAATCGACGCGACCTGGGTGAAGGCGGGTTTGTCGAAATGGAAGACGACCGTCTTCTCGCCCTGCGCGACCACCGACGCGAACGTCACGCCGGACGAGTTGAGCGCCGGGTTCTTCTTCACCAGTTGGAAGGTGAACACCACATCCTTTGCGGTGACCGGTTTACCGTCGCTCCAGGTGGCTTTCTTGTCGACGTCAACGGTCAGCGTACGGCCGTCCGGCGACAGTTTCTGCCCGGAGGCGAGCCACGGTTCGAATTCGCCGCCCTTGAGGACATCCACCCCCATGAGCGACTGGTACATATAGATCCTGGTTCCCGGAGAAGCGTCCCCGGTGCTGGTCAGCGGATTGAAGTTGCGCTGCAGCACGGTTTTTCCGGATGCGTAATTGATCATCATCGAGCCGCTGCCCGAACTCGCGGAACCGCTGTCCTGGCAGGCGGTGAGCGCCAGACTCAGCACCACGGCGAGCGATGTCGGACCGGTTCTGAGGGACCATCTGAGCCGCACGGCTGACCTCCCGTCTCGGATGCCGCATTCTGTGAGTGGAAAATGCCGGCTGTCAAGGAAAGCCCGGAAATCCCCGACAAACGAACCTGGTTCCACAACACAAAGGAACCTGGTTCGTATGTCGTGGACGTGTTTCATTCGACGCCGGGGGAGGGGAAGAATGACTATCGGTCGAAGCGGCGTGAATGAGAGGCAATGAATTGACGGAGATGCGTGAGGCGCCCTCGGTGACCGGCTGGATGCGCGAGGCCAGGTTCGGTCTCTTCGTCCACTTCGGCGTCTACAGCATGGCCGCACGGCATGAATGGGTGCGCAGCTATGAGGAGATCGGGGACGCCGAGTACCAGAGATACGTCGACCACTTCGACCCCGACCTGTTCGACGCCGCCGACATCGCCCGTACGGCGCGTGCGGCCGGCATGCGCTACGTCGTACTGACCACCAAGCACCACGACGGCTTCTGCCTCTGGGACTCGGCGGTCACGGACTACACCTCGGCCAAGGTCTGCGGCCGGGACCTCGTCGCCGAGTTCGTCGCCGCGATCCGTGCCGAAGGGCTCAGGGTCGGCTTCTACCACTCGCTCATCGACTGGCACCATCCCGACTACGTCATCGACGGCATCCACCCGCTGCGGGGCGCGCCGGACGTGTCCGCCCTCAACTCCGGCCGCGACATGGGCAGATACCGCGCCCACCTGCACGCCCAGGTCCGGGAGCTGCTCACCTCGTACGGCCCTGTCGACCTGATGTTCTACGACTTCACGTTTCCCTGGAAGCGTGGCGGAAGGCCGGGCAAGGGACCCGAGGACTGGGACTCACCGCGGCTCCTGGAGATGACCCGCGCCCTCCAGCCCGGCATCGTGGTCAACAACCGCCTGGGCATCCCGGGCGACTACGTGACCCCCGAGCAGTACCAGCCGGACCGTCCGCTGACCCAGGACGGCGTCGAGGTGATGTGGGAGGCGTGCCAGACCCTCAACGGCTCGTGGGGCTACCACCGCGACAACCTGGAGTTCAAGGACCCCGGTGACGTGGTGCGCATGCTCGTCCAGTCCGTGTCGAACAACGGCAACATGATCCTCAACGTGGGCCCCGACGGCCGTGGGAACCTGGAGCCCCGGGCCCGTGCCATCCTGCGCTCCGTCGCGGACTGGATGCGGCTGCACGCCCGCGCCGTCCACGGTGCCGGTCCCGCGCCGTTCGCGCCGCCCGCCCACGGTGTCTACACCCTTCGCGGCAACCGCCTCTATCTGCACCTCTTCTCCTGGCCGTTCAAGCACGTCCACCTGCCCGGTCTGGCCGGCCGGGTGGAATACGCCCAACTGCTGGGCGACGGCAGCGAAGTCGGACTCAGTTCTCTCGACAGCACCCCGCAGCCGCACGCCCACCTCGCCCCCTTGCCGCAGGCCGCCGACACCCTGACGCTGACGCTCCCGGTCACCCGCCCCGACGTACTCGTGCCCGTCGTCGAGCTGTTCCTGACGCAACCGTGAGTCGTGCCGGCAGGCACGCACCCACCGCGGTGTGGACGAGCCAGCCCGCCGCCGCACCGACCGCGTACCAGAACAGGTCGGGTGGATTGAAGGTGGAACCGAGCACGAGGCGCGCGACGGCGCTGCGCTGGGAGAGTTCCGCCGTCACCTCGCTGAGCTGCAGGAACTCGACCCCCCAACTGACGGCCAGTGCGCTTGCGGCGGCTGTCAGGGGCGTCACCCGTGGCGCCACCAGAACGACGAGGGTGAGAACCAGGACGGTGTACAGCGCGTCTCCGCCGTACTTGGCCAGGCTCCCCGCCGCCACCGCCCGGAGCCCCAGCCCCGCGCCGACGGTCACCACCGCGGCCCCGGCCGCCGCCAGACGGATCCGTGCCGGCCCGGCGGCGCGGTCATGGGTTCCGGGGACGAGGGGCACGGGGACATACTGCCGGACGTCCGGTGCTCGCGGCGGAGCACACCGCGGGCCGGACAGCCGCGCGGAGCCCAGGGCCGGTGATCCCTCTTCCCTTACGCAGTACGAGTGAATGAGCCGATTGTTGAGTTCGGGGCAGGTGGCGAGTCTTCTACCGTCTCTGAATGGATCCGCGGGCTGCGGGAAAGGCCCCGCGGGCGGGGGACCGGTGGAAAGGCGCACCTGATGTCGGGGTTGGGGAAGTCGCCGGACGCGCTCGGGGTCCGGGCGGGCCGCTGCCATCGGACCGGGGCGTGGGCCTGGGGTGCGGTGGGCTTGGCCTGTCTGGTGGGAACGGCGCTGACTTTCAGCGGGCCGTGGGTGACCGGGAGCGTGGCGGCACGGATGGTGGCTTTCGGGCCGTCCACCGGTTGCTGGGCGTTGGCGGTCTCCCTGGTGCTCCGTGCCCGGGGGGCGAGCGGACGGGTACGGACGCGTCTGCTGCTGTTGGGGGGTTCGGCGGTAGCCGGGGGTGTGTACCGGGGGGCCGTCAACGTGCTGTCGGCTCAACCTCCGGGCTCGGGACGGGAGGAGCGATCGCTGCTCGGTTCGGTGGTGGTCACCGGAGTGACGCTGGCGGTCGGCCTGGCGATGGCCGGTCTGGTGGTCGCGGCCGATGCCGGCAAAGGCCGGCACGTGTTGCTGCGGCGCGTGCTGGACGGGGTCGTCACGGCCGGGGCCGTGTTCATGACGGGATGGGTACTGCTGCGGGGGGCCAGTGACGGCTGGCGCCTGGGGACGGGGATGGTCGGTGTCCTCTGGACCTCGGAGGTCGTGTTCCTCAGTTTTCTGTTCGCCCTGCGCCGTCTCGTACGGAGCGACCAGAGAGCCACCTTGTGGGTGGGGATCGCCGGGCTGTCGCTCATGCTGATCGGCGACACCCTGCGTGTGTGGACGGTCGGCCCGCACAGCCCCGAGGCGATGCCCTGTCAGCTGGTCGACGCCTGCAGCACCGCGGGCCTGCTGGTGGTCGCCGTCAGCCCGTGGGTGCCCGGCGGGGCGAGCGTCCTGGGCACTGCTCAGCCGACGTTGCGCTGGGGGATAGAGGGTGCGGCCGCGTTCATTCCCCTGACGGTCTGCACGGTCACGGCGCTGGGATATGTGCTGGCCCCTCCCGCCCGCGACCCGGTGCCGCTGTTGGTCGGGGGGACGGCGCTGCTGAGCCTCTGGGCCCGCCAGACGTTCCTGCCGAGGGAGACCACCAGACACGACGACTGAGTGAGAATCTCCAGCGACCGGCATACGGACACCCCCGGGATGGCGTCTGCCTCATCGGGCAGCGGTGGCTGCACCCCCGTCAGCAGTCGCACGCCTGTACCCGGCGCACACGCTGAGGCAGTGTCAGGGTCAGAGAGGTCTGCCGCTGGACGTCCCAGGGAGCGAGAATGCCCGACCACGCACACGACCACGACCACGATCACGATCACGACCACCAACAAGCCGGCCACAGGCAGTCCCAGGCCGACGACTCGCGGCTGTTCAAGGCGGCAGCCGCGGGCCGCCCCGATGTTCTGGGCCCGTCCGGCGTGAGCATGCTGCAGCGTGCCGTCGGCAACAGCGCGGTGGGCGCCATGCTGCAGCGGGAGCAGGACGAGGAGTCCCCCTCGCCGCAGCGCTCTCCCGTGCACGACGTCATCGGGTCCGGCTCCGGGCAGAGCCTCGGCGCCGATGTCCGCTCCGACATGGAGGCACGGCTCGGCGCGGACTTCTCCGACGTGCGGGTGCACACGGGCGACGCGGCGCACGAGTCCGCGAAGTCCGTCGGCGCGCATGCCTACACCGTCGGCAACAACGTCGTCTTCCAGCGGTCGGCCTACGACCCGTCGTCCCAGGCCGGGCGCACGACGATCGCCCATGAGCTGACCCATGTGATCCAGCAGCGCAACGGCCCGGTCGACGGGACCACGGCACCGGGAGGGATCCGGGTCAGTGACCCCTCGGACCGGTACGAGCGGGAGGCAAGCGCGAACGCCGAACGCGTCATGTCCGCCCCGGCCCCCGCCTCACAGGACGCGGAGCGGGCAGTGACCGCTCCCGAGCCGTCCGCAGCGGTCCAGCGGGAGTCCGAGCAGGAGGACGAGGAACCCGCCGACGTGCAGGGGCTGTTCGTGCAACGGGCCGAGGAGGAACAGCAGGAGGAGCCGGGCGACGAATGACCTGCACGGCCCCCGGGCTCCTGCCCGGGGGCCGCGTCGGCTCGCCGTCCAGTCGTCTCGGTCCTCGGCCGGGTCAACTCGCGGTGGGGGAGGGGCTCGCGCTGGGCGCCTGCCGCAGCGTCCCGCCGACGAGCACCGACTCGTCGCACTGGGCCGGCGTCGGACCGCCCACCGGCTTTCCCACCTGACTGCAGGTCACCGTCACGGTGACCCGCCCGCCGGCGGGCACCACGATCGGGGTGACGAAGTGGTAGTCCTGGTCACGGAAGTTCTGCAGCGCGAGCCTGAGCAGGGTCCGGGTCCCGGAGGCGATGACGACGGTGCCGGAGTCGCCCTGCGGGTTCTGCACCACGAGGTCTGTCAGGTCGAACACCTGACCGGCCGGGACGCGGTACACCGTGTCGGACGTCGGGTCGCCGCCCACCGAGTCCGTGACCCCGGCCTGGGCGCTGCGCGGATCCCCCGCACCCCCGCTTCCGCCCGTGCCCGTGCTGCCTGCTCCGCCCGTGCCCCTGCCGGTACTTCCGGCCGTCGATCCCGCCGCGGCGCCGGAGCTCGGTGAGCCGCCGGCCGCCGCATCCTGTCCCGTTCCCCCGGCGCCCGCCGACGCACCGGACGAGCCACCGCCGCCCGCGGTGCCCGACGCCTTGGGGCTGGGCGACAGTACAGCCGCCACCTGCTTCTCGGTCTCCGCCCGCGCCGCCGACCGCACCACCGGGCGCAGCAGGGCGAACCACACGATGGCCAGGGCCACCACTGCGGCCGCCGTCGCCATCAGGGCGCGCGGCAGCCAGCGCGGCAGTATCGCGTCCTGCTGATAGGTGCCGTCCAGGGGGACCGGTGCGTGCGGCACCTCGCCCGTGGGCGTCGCCACCACCTGGAAGGGATGCACGACGGGAGCGCCGCGCCACAGCCGCCGCGCCGGACGCGCGGTGAGCCGCGACAACTCGGCCGCACCCGGCGGCAGTTCGACGGTCTCCCGGGAGAAGCGCAGCCGCACCCGGGAGCTGTCACCCTGGGCCGCCAGCCGCACCGTCACCGGGATGTTGCCACGGTTGTCGACGGCCACGTCCGTATGGCCGCGCCAAGCGCCGTCGAACCCGCGGGGCACCAGCTCCCCGGTGATCTCGGCGAACGGCAGGACCGTGACGATGCCCTCGGGGACCACCACCGTGTCGGGGGCGCTGGTGGGCACCACCCGCACCCCGAACGGGACGTCCCCGGCCGGCACCTCCGAGCTCCGGGGCGGGCTCAGCGTGAGAACCGCGGTGCCCGTGCTGTCCGGAAAAAGGGAAAGGCTCGTTGGTTCGACGGTCGCCCAGGCCGCTGCCTGGCCCACGACCTCGAAGCGATACTCCTCCACCGTGCTGCCGGAGTTGCGTACCTGAAGGGGGACTTCAACCAGCCCACCAGGCTCGGCGGTCACAGCGGTCGTGTCCAGGCTCGCCGCAGTTGTCATGATCGGCACAATAAGACCGGTGGCGGTGGTGGGCAGGGGCCTCACAGGAAGACTTTGGGGAAGCTGAGGTGCCCATTGACGCCTTGTTGATTTGGCGTGGAGTCACCTGCCGCATACTGCTCGACGCGCCGCGATGCGCTCGACCAGGGGGGAGACTGGTGTGGACCGGATAGTTGTGTGCCTGCGGGCGGATGACCCGATCTCCAGAGTGGGGGTCGCCACGCAGTTGCGGCCCCGGCCGGAGATCCGGCTGCAGGAGGAGGGGGAGGAACCGGCCGCCGCCGTGGTGGTGGTCGTCGTGGACACCATAGACGAGGAGTCGCTGCGGACTCTTCGCCACATCCGGCGGACGACGGAGTCCCGGGTGGCGCTGATCGCCACCCGTATAGACGACCAGCAACTGGTCGGTGCCGCCGAGTGCGGAGTGGCGGGCATCCTGCGCCGGTCCGAGGCGACGCCGGAGCGGCTGGTGCAGGTGATCAACGCGGTGGCCAGGGGAGAGGGAAGCGTTCCCGCGGACCTGCTGGGCCGCCTGCTGGAGCAGGTGGGCCAGTTGCAGAGCCAGGTCCTGGCGCCGCGCGGCCTGAACTTCAGCGGGCTCACCGACCGGGAGGTCGAGGTCGTCCGACTCGTCGCCGAGGGATACGACACCGGGGACATCGCCACAAAACTCGCGTACTCCGAACGCACCATCAAGAACATCCTGCACGACCTCGTCACCCGGCTGCACTTGCGCAACCGCTCTCACGTCGTCGCCTACGCACTCCGGCAGGGGCTGATCTGAAGGCGTAGGTCCGCCTCGGCGGCCAGGGGAGAGGCGGATTGCCCGGAGGGGCAATCCGCACTTCCCAAACGCGTGTCCCATGCGCCGCTCCCTCGAAGAGCGGCGCCGGGGACGGTGGGGCAGACGTCGATCTGGGAGGGGATGTCGTGCGGTTGTTCCGGCTGAGGGCGGGCCTGATGGCCTCGGTCCTCGCGCTCGGCGCGGTGGGGGCAGGCATCGGAGACACGGCGCCGCGGGCCCGGACGACGGCTTCGTCCTCGCCTTCGCCCTCCCCTTCGTCTTCCCCGTCGTCCTCCCCGTCGTCCTCCCCGTCGTCTTCTCCGAAGTCGACGACCCCGGCGCCCCCGGTCACGCCGGCGCTGGTGGAGCAGTCGCTGAATCCCGGCGCCTCGATCACCGTCGCCAAGCAGGTGCGGACCCCGGTGGTGCCGCCCAAGCCGGACGTCGTGCTGCTGGTGGACAACACGGGGAGCATGGGCGGCGTCATCGCCAACGTGAAGAGCAACCTGCCCACGATCGTCAACCAGGTCTTCGGCGTGCAGCCCGACTCCCGGTTCGCCGTCGCCAGTTACGGCGACGTGGGCGGTGGAAGCCGACTCTTCCTGCTGCACCAGGCGTTCACCGCCGACCGCGATGCCATCCAGCGCGGAGTGAACGCCCTGACCGCTTCCGGCGGCGGCGACACGCCGGAGGACTGGGGGAACGCGCTCCACCAGGTGGCGACCGGGGCCGGCGGCCGGAACACGTTCCGGGACGGCGCCAGCCCCATCGTCGTCCTGGTCGGTGACGCCCCCAGCCACGACCCCAGCAACGGGCACAGGTTCGCCGATGTCGTCAGGACGCTCCAGGACAACCGCGTCAAGGTCCTCGCCGTCGGTGTCGGCGGAAACGGGCTCGACCAGTCCGGCCAGGCCAGACAGGTCACCCAGGCCACCGGCGGTACCTACCTCCAGGGCATCAACCCGAGTCAGGTGTCGAACGCCATCGTCCAGGGCCTGACGAACCTGCCGGTCGTCGTCAGCCACCAACTCGTCGCCTGCGACCCCTCGCTGGGCGTCTCCCTCTCGCCGGCGAGCGTCCAGGTGTCAAGCGGCCAGACCGCCTCCTTCAGCGAGCGGATCACGGTGGCCCCGAACGCACCGCAAGGCTCCACGCTGTCCTGCACGGTCCAGTTCTTCGTCGGCCCGGCAGCCGACCCGGCCTACCAGGAGCAGATCCGCATCACCGTCAACGACGTGACCGCCCCGGCGGTGACCGTCGACGACCGTACGGTGGAAGCCACCGGCCCGGACGGTACGGTCATCGACTACACGGCCGCCGCGCAGGACAACGTCGACGGCGGCATCCCGGTGTCGTGCGAGCCGCCCTCCGGGACGCGCTTTCCCATCGGGCGGACGACGGTCACCTGCAGGGCGACCGACAAGGCGGGCAACACCGGTCGCGACACGGCCGTGTTCACCGTCGTCGACGCCACCGCACCGGTGGTGAGCGTGGACGACCGCACCGCCGAGGCGACCGGTCCCGACGGCGCCGTGATCACGTATCCGGCCACGGCCACGGACATCGTGGACGGCGACGTCCCGGTGGTGTGCGAGCCGGCCTCCGGCTCGACGTTCCCGATCGGGAAGACCACCGTCACCTGCACGGCGACCGACAGGACCGGCAACACCGGCCGCGACACCGCCGAGTTCACGGTGACCGACTCGACCGGCCCCGTCGTCACCGTCGACGACCGCACCGCCGAGGCGACCGGTCCCGACGGCACGGTCGTGGAGTACCCCGCGTCGGCGGAGGACACGGTCGACGGAAACGTGCCGACCACGTGCGATCCGCCGTCGGGTTCGCAGTTCCGGATCGGGGAGACGACGGTGACCTGCACGGCGACGGACTCCCGCGAGAACACCGGTACGGACACCGCCGTGATCACGGTGGTCGACACCACCGCGCCCGTCGTCACCGTCGACGACCTGACGGCGGAGGCCACCGGTCCCGACGGCGCGGTCGTGGAGTACACCGCCACCGCGGTCGACACCGTGGACGGCCCGACGACGGTCACCTGCACACTGCCCCCCGGCTCCACCTTCCCGATCGGGGAGACGACGGTGACCTGCACGTCGACGGACGCGCACGAGAACACCGGTACGGACACCGCCGTGATCACGGTGGTCGACACCACCGCGCCCGTGGTCACCGTGGACGACCTCACCGAGCCGGCCACCGGGCCCGAGGGCGCCTTGATCGAGTACACCGCCACGGCCCAGGACATCGTCGACGGACCTCTGCCCACCACCTGCACACCCGTGTCCGGTTCCACCTTCCCGCTCGGCAAGACCACCGTGACCTGCACCGCGACCGACGCCGCCGGCAACACCGGCACCGACACCGCCGTCTTCACCGTCATCGACGACACCGCGCCCGTCGTCCAGGTGGACGACCGGATCGCGCTGACCGCCCGCCTCGACGGCACGGCCGTCGGGTACACCGCCACCGCCCAGGACGTCGTCGACGGCACCGTGCCCACCACCTGCAAGCCGCCCTCCGGGTCGAACTTCTCGATCGGGAAGACCACCGTCACCTGCACGGCGACCGACAAGGCGGGCAACACCGGCACCGACACCGCCGTCGTGACCGTCGTCCTGGCCCTGCCCGGGCCGCTCCCGCCCTCCTCCGACCTCGCCGTGACCGCCGTCGCCAACCCGCAGCCCGGCTTCACCGGCGGCACCGTCACGGCGACGTTCACCCTCACCAACGCCGGACCGGACACCGCGACGAAGGTCGTGCTCACCACCGGGACACCGCCCGGGTCCGCCACCGTGGTGAGCCCCCAGAACCGCTGCACCGCCGCCCGCCCCTGCACCCTGCCGGCCGGCGGCCGGATCCAGGTCACCACCCAGCTGTCGTACGACAAGGCCACCAGCGGCACCCTGACGGCCCGGGTCGCCGCCGCGCCGACCGACCCGCGCACCGCCAACAACACCGACACGCTCCGGCTCCGCGTCGTCAAGCCCGTGCTGACCGTCGGGCCCGTCGTCGCCCGGCTCGGCGACGTCGTCCTCGCCGAGGGCCGCGACTTCCCGGCCGGAACCGTCGTACGACTGAAGTGGAGCCAGGGCATCACCGCGGCGACGGTTCCGGTGCGGGTGGGCGCCGACGGAACGTTCCGCACCCAGGTCCTCGTCCTGCGCAAGGACCGGACCGGACCACGGCTGCTCCGCGCCACAGGACCCGGATACGACCCCGCCAGCACGAAGGTCCTCGTCGTGTCCCGCAGCCTCCAGCCACCCGACTTCATCGGCCGCGGATGAGCCGCGCGGAGGTGGAACCATGATCCACGAAGTGGACGACGCACTGCGCGCCCTCGTCCGTAGCGACGCCCTGGGCGGCACACAGATCAGCGTCGTGTTCGACGCACCCACCCGCGAGTGGGCGGCCAAGGTCAACGCCCCCACCGTCAATCTGTACCTCTACGACATCCGGGAGGACATACGCCGCCGCTCCCGCGGCCTGTCCAACGAGTACGACGAGCGCGGCACCGTCGTCGCCCGGCACCGCCCGCCCCGGTACTTCAAGCTGTCCTACCTGATCACCGCCTGGACCCGGCGCCCCGAGGACGAACACCGCCTGCTGTCGTCCCTCCTGCTGTGCCTGCTGGGCAGCGAGGCCATGCCCACCGCGCACATGACCGGCTCGCTGGCCGAGCTTCCGCTGTCGGTGCCGATGTCGATCGCGCTGCCGCCCCCCGAGGACCGGTCGTTCGCGGACGTGTGGAGCGCGCTCGGCGGTGAGCTGAAACCCTCCCTCGACCTGGTGGTCAGCGTCCCCCTCGTCGGCACGGGGACCGTTCCGGCGGCGCCGCCGGTCACCGAGGAGGGCGGCCTGCGGCTCGGGTTGGAGAACACCGGGCACACCGAGCACACCGACCAGAGCCCCACCGGAGCGCGGGAAGCCGACGCGGCGGACGGGCCGGCGGCGCGTCGCCCGCGGCCGGCGCGGTACCGGCGCGTCCGCGAATGAGCACGGGCTGCCGGATACGGCGGCGGCCAGGGCTTGTGCCGGATCCCGGCGCGGCGTCGGGTCCGGCTACCGCGTCGGGGCCCGCTACTGCGTCGGGATCCGCTACCGCGTCGGGATCCGGCGGGGGCTTGCGAGTGCCGCAGGCGCGGTCGTGCTGCCGAAACCCGGCGCGGGTTCGGGCCGGCGTGCTCCGGGGGCGGCGCGGCCCGGCTGACCACGCGCCCCCTGAGGGGCGCGGGGACCGCGCGGTCGGCGGCCACGCACGACCCGCGGTACCCCACCCGCACACACCGAGCGGAGCGAGGAGCATCCCATCGCCGAGAACCCCAGCCTTCGCCACCTGCTGGACCGGGTGGTCCTCGTCGAGGAACGCGTACGCCGCGCCGTCGCCGCCCGCAGGCAGACCGACCCCAACCCCGACGACGCCTTCCGGGGCCTCTACCTCACCGACGACGCCGTCGACCGCCTCCTCCACACGCCGCCCCGTCCCGCTGCCCCCGACCACGCGGACGCCGCCCGGCACGCCGAGGCCGAGACGCGAGCCGACGCCGCCGACCCGCCCACCAGCCTGCGCCGCCTCGCGGCCGGCCTGGGCCTGACCGACCTCGACGTCGAGATCCTGCTCATCGCCCTCCTGCCCGATCTGGACGCCCGGTTCGAATCGTTCTACGGCTACCTCAACGACGACGTCAGCCGGCACCGACCCTCCATCGGCCTGGCTCTGGCGCTGTGCGGACTGTCCCCGGCGGACGCCTCCGCCCGCGCCCGGCTCGGCGCCACCGCACCCCTGCTCTCCGGTGGCCTGCTGCTCATCGAGGACCCGGACCGCCCGTTCCTCGGGCGCGCCCTGCGCGTACCGGACCGGGTCACCGCGCATCTGCTCGGCGACGACACCCCCGACCCCCGGGTCGCCGACCTGCTGACCCCGGCCCCGCCCGTACCCGGCGTGGGCGACGCCGCCCCGCTGGCCCGGGCCCTCGCCGCCGAGGTCCCCCTGGCCTACCTGCGCGAGGACCAGGGCGGCGCGGGGCCCGCCCTCGCCGCGACCGCCCTCGCCCGGGCCGGGCGCCCCGCTCTTGCCCTGGACCTGGCCCGCCTCGCCCGCGACCCGGCCCCCGCGGACGCCGTGCGCACCGCCGTACGCGAGGCCCGGCTGACCGGCGCCGGTCTGGTCTGCGGCCCGGTCGACGCCCTGGACCGCGACCGCGAACGGGCCACGCTGCTACGGCAGTTGACGGACACCCCCGTCCCCGTCGTCCTCGTCGGCCGCATCCCGTGGGACGCCGCCTGGTCCACCCGTCCGCCCTTGCTACTGCGCGCCCCGCGCGTCGAGCCGACCGCGCGAGCCACGCTGTGGCAGGCCGCGTACGGCACCTCCGTGCCCGCCGCCCTCGACATCCCGAACCTCCTGGCCCCCTTCCTCCTCACCCCCGAACAGATCACCCGGGCAGCCCGAAGCGCCGCCCAGAACGCACTCCTGGACGACGGAGAGCTGCGACCCGAGCACGTACGACGCGGCGCCCGGGCACAGAACTCCGCCGGACTCGACGTCCTCGCCCGCCGCATCGAACCCGCCGTAGGCTGGGACGACCTCGTCCTCCCTCCTGACTCCCTCTCCCAGCTCCGGGAACTCACCGCTCGCGCCCGCCACCGCGACCGCGTCCTCGGCGAATGGGGGATGCGCCCCGGCGGTGCCCGCGGCCGGGGTGTCGTCGCCCTGTTCGCGGGCGACTCGGGTACCGGCAAGACCATGTCCGCCGAGGTCATCGCCGCCGACCTCGGCCTCGACCTCTACACCGTCGACCTCTCGACCGTCATCGACAAATACGTCGGCGAGACGGAGAAGAACCTCGAGTGCATCTTCTCCGAAGCGGCCGGGGTGAACGGCGTCCTCCTCTTCGACGAGGCCGACGCGATTTTCGGCAAGCGCTCCGAGGTCAAGGACGCCCACGACCGCTACGCCAACGTCGAGAGCGCCTACCTCCTCCAGCGCATGGAGTCCTTCGACGGCCTCGCCATCCTCGCCACCAACCTCCGTGCCAACCTCGACGACGCCTTCACCCGCCGCCTCGACCTGGCCATCGACTTCCCCGT